>JBMOEQ010000350.1:0-2812 GCA_049314655.1 Ferruginibacter sp.
TTTTTGTAAGGAATAGATGCTTGTGCCCCTAACCTTGTTACCGAAATGGAAGCAGCTTCCACTGCAAACTTTATGGCCTTTACCCAATCCATCTTTTCAGTAATTGCAACAGCTATTGCCCCGCTAAAGGTATCACCGGCAGCAGTTGTATCAAGCGCTTGCACGATTGGAGCATTTATCTTGAGTTTTAAAATTTCATTTTGGAAGTATGCGCCCTGTTTGCCTAGTGTGATAATCACATTCTGCACCCCTTTGCTTAGAAATACATCCGCTGCCTGTGAAGCAGTTGCTTCATCGTATACCGTTATACCGGTGAGTAAGGATGCTTCTGTTTCATTGGGTGTAATCAGAAATAACCCCTTCAACAATTCGTCATCAAGTTTTTGTGCCGGCGCCGGATTAATGACTACTTTCTGATTATTTGCCTTTGCATTTTTTGCTACGAATGCAATTGTTTCCATTGGAATTTCCAATTGCATTAAAATAATCTCTGCCTCAGTAATTTTTTTTACTTTTTCAAGATCTACAGGCAATAGATTAGCATTGGCGCCCGGGGCAACTACTATACAATTCTCCCCTTCTTCATTTACCATAATTAATGCAGTACCTGAAGGCGCCCCTTCATCAATAAATACAAAATCGGTATCAATATTTTCATTCTTTAACCCGACTATGGTTTGTTTCCCAAAAATGTCACTGCCAACTTTTGTAACCAGTGTTACATTGCCCCCCATCCTAGCAATTGCAACGGCCTGGTTGGCTCCTTTGCCACCGGCATTCATAAAGAAAGTTCCTCCCATTTTTGTTTCACCAGGTAGTGGAAGTTTATCTGTTTTTACTACCATATCTGTATTGGCGCTGCCAACAACAATAATTTTTTTCATACTTTTTAAATTGTTCTGTTTTTGTTAATCTACTCTGAGGTATTGGTTGAATGAGTGCCAGCTTTACCGGACTATCTCATTTCATGATTTGTGGTATTTTACCACAAATGACCCATCACGGTTCAATAGTGATCAATGCAGTTTGCCATTTTTCAAGTGTTAGTTCTGTTCGAATCATATCATTTTTGCTCTTTGTTTTCATTGATTTGACTATGCCTGCTAATGGATTCCATAATCGAATATTTTTACCTACTGATTTCATATTCATCTTGAATGTTTGGCTGTTATCGCCAGTATTAACGAAAAAGCAAATATCCGCCGAAGGTGAACGCTTAATTAATGAAAGAATATCAGGATGTATGCCATCTAATTGGATGTCTGGTGTAATCATCTTTTTGACATGAGTTGTTATCTCACTAGTTTCTTCAATCTTCTTCACATTAGTAAAATCATTCAATTGATCATACATTTTTTTTAGCTGACTTTCGGGAACAATACATCCGGAAGATTTAATTTGTAATATAATTCGGATGCCCGCCTTAGCTAGTTGCTTTATTTTTTCAACCACACTAGTATCCAACATTGTAATTTCAGGGACAATCAGCACTTCAAACTCCCCTCCCGAGGGGGTAACCATTTTGTTCCCGATAATTGTACTCTGCAATACCTGTTCTGCCCCCATATAATCAAAATCAATTTGATTTTCTACCAGGCTTGTGGCTATATTTCTGAAATTATCGCTCAATGCCACTGCTTTTTTATTAAAATCCTGCGGATTTAATGTCATTGAAGGGAAAGTATTTGCCCAAATACTTTCAATGGCATAAAGTAGTGCTACCTGAGGAATACGTTTCCCCTGATCTAACAAATATCCTACCCTTGCAACATAATCAGTGAATTGCCGGTTTTCAATTTCCGACATTTTATTGTGATCATAATATGAATTAAACAAATCGACTCCAAAGGCAAACTGAACGCCGACTGATGCGATTCTTCCATTGATACCTGCTTCATCTTTTGCAAGCGTTTCTAAATCATAATCAAAAGCATTGGAAACTTCGCTCATTACATGCTTCTTATTGTAGAAATTTGCCACCGAGCTTGCCTGTTTAGCAACCGTTACTCCCCACTCCAATGCTCTTTTTGGATATGCTGTTAAAAGATCAATACCGGGATATTGCATATGTCTATACATCGACATAATATCACCTTCAAATATAGGGTGCATATATAGGTTTTCCTCCAACAACAAATGTCCGGAAGAAGCCACACCAGTTTCAGTACAAAAATTTTCCAATGGCTCAAAATAGTTCTCCGCTACTAATTCCGAGAGTGTGCGGTAAAAGTCTATACGTACCATCTGCGCTTTTTCATTCTCTCCTGAGACCAGATAAGGCAAAAATGGGAGCAGATCATAACCGCGCCGACTTTCAAACTCCCGCAAAATTGAATTTCCCCAATTTAATGTAGGAAGCAATTGAAAATTTGGATCAGGGACATCTAATACAGGTGGGTTTCCCGGGGGATTATGTCCAGTAAAGTATGCGCCCAATAATGACGGCTCATCCGCAAAAAAAGCCTCAATTCCTTTACCGAAGTATTGTCCAAGATGCTTAAAATATTCATTGTGAGTTAATCTGATAAAAGTTTCTGTTGACTGTTTTTCTATAAGATTAATATATCTTCTTTTCTCTACCCAGTTGAAAGCTGCATGGGTGCCTTCGTAAAAAGGTTTTTGTACAAAATAATATACCATCCACTTCCCTATAGGTGCCTTCCACTGTAAGTTTCCTTGATTATCAACATAACTGCTTAAATCAATTTGATCTGCCAGATCGAATTCTGATCCAAGCTTTCTATATGCACGTACCAAAACCACTTTCCCATGCCCTTTCGGATGATCAATAATTATATTCTCCAAGGCATTT
>JBMOEQ010000351.1:0-2797 GCA_049314655.1 Ferruginibacter sp.
GAAAAAGTAGGCTATGAAGTTTTTATGGTTACACCGGATAAAGATTACGGTCAATTGGTTAGTGAAAAAGTGAAAATTTACAAACCGCCGTATCAAGGTGGAAGTATTGAAATCATGGGGCCCGAAGAAGTTTGTGCGAAATGGAACATAGAACGCATCAGTCAGGTAATTGATATTTTAGGCTTAATGGGCGATGCGGTTGATAATATCCCTGGCATACCAGGTGTGGGAGAAAAAACCGCCGCCAAATTATTGAAAGAATATGGTACGCTTGAAAATGTTTTAGACAATGCTGATCAAATTAAAGGCGCTTTAGGAGAAAAAGTTAGAGCCGGAAAAGATTTGGCCATACTGAGTAAAAAATTAGCCACCATCATAACGTCGGTTCCCGTTGAATTTCATGAAGAAAATTTTAGATTGAAAGAAGTGAATAAAGAGGCTTTAATGGAAGTATTTGGTGAATTAGAATTTAGAACATTAGGCAAAAGAATTACCGGAGAAGACATTGAAGTTAAAATTGAACCGGCAACACCTGTTGTGAAAAAAAATGCACAACTCGATTTGTTTGGTCAGCCTATTGAATCTGCTGAAACTGTTACAACCGAAAACAATGATGCTGTTGCCAATGAAGATGCTTACACACCTCCAGCCGAATTAAAAACCATCAATGATACACCACATACCTATACCTGTATAGAAGGAACCGAAGCCATTAAATCGTTGATTGAAAAATTGCAGCAATATTCCGAAATATGTTTTGATACCGAAACCACTGGCATTGATGCCAATGAAGCAGCAATTGTAGGATTTAGTTTTGCGGTTGTACCGGGTGAAGCTTACTATATTCCTTGTGCGGCAGACAAAGCATCTGCTAAAGCTACTTTAGCGGATTTTAATTTACTGTTTGAAAATGAAAACATTACTTGGATTGGACAAAACATTAAATACGATTTGCTCATTTTAAAATGGTATGGATTTGAGTTGAAAGGAAAACTTTTTGATACCATGTTGGCCCATTATCTTTTTGAACCCGAAGGCAAACGTAGCATGGATGTGTTGAGCGAAAGATTTTTAGGTTACAAACCCGTTTCTATTACCGAACTTATTGGTAAGAAAGGAAAAGATCAGGGTACGATGCGAGATGTAGAAGTAGAAAAAGTTACGGAATACGCTGCTGAAGATGCAGACATTACACTTCAGTTAAAAAATATTTTTCTTCCAAAAATTAAAGCCGTTGAAGTAGACAATGTTTTTTATGAAGTTGAAACACCATTGGTAAAAGTGCTTACCGACATGGAGTTTGAAGGCATTAGAATTGATCCAGATTTTTTAAATCAATATGGAACAACATTAGCCAATGAAGCGGCAATTTTTGAAGCCAGTGTGTATGAACAAGCCGGTGTGAAATTTAATTTAGCTAGTCCAAAGCAATTAGGTGAAGTATTGTTCGAAAAAATGCAATTAGATCCTAAAGCAAAAAAAACAAAAACCGGACAATACTCTACCGGAGAAGATGTGCTGGCGAAACTTGCACATCAACATAAAATCTGCGATGATATTTTAAGTTTCAGAGAATTAACAAAACTCAAAAATACTTATGTAGATGCATTACCCTTGCTTGTAAATTCTAAAACCGGCAGGGTACATACTTCCTATGCGCAAGCCGTTGCAGTTACAGGAAGATTAAGCAGTACTAATCCTAATTTACAAAACATCCCAATTCGTACCGAAAGAGGAAGAGAAATTAGAAAGGCATTTATTGCAAGAGACGAAAACCATATATTGGTATCGGCCGATTATTCTCAAATTGAATTGCGTATTGTTGCAGCAATAAGTGGTGATGTAAACATGTGTGATGCCTTTAAAACAGGAAGGGATATCCATACGGCAACTGCTGCGCGGGTATTCAATATTCCGGAAGCCAAAGTAACTAAAGAAATGCGGTACAAAGCTAAGAGTGTAAACTTTGGAATTATTTACGGTCAAGGCGCATTTGGGTTGGCAGAAAACCTTAGTATTTCAAGAGGTGAGGCTAAAGAAATTATTGACAATTACAAAAAAGAATTTCCGGGCATTCAAGCCTATATGGACAATAGTATACAATTTGCTAAAGATAACGGCTATGTTCAAACGCTGATGGGTAGAAAACGTTGGTTAAGGGATATCACTTCTTCTAACTTTACGGTAAGGGGTTTTGCAGAACGAAATGCTATTAATTCTCCTATTCAAGGATCGGCTGCGGATATGATTAAGTTGGCAATGATAAAAATTCATCAAGAACTAAAAGCAGGAAACTATAAAACAAAAATGTTATTACAAGTACATGATGAATTGATTTTTGATGTACCTAAAGAAGAGTTAGACATTATTAAAAATCTTATCCTAGAAAACATGCGCTCTGCTATGCCACTACCCAATGGTGTTCCAGCAGATGCAGAATTAGGGTTTGGAGCAAATTGGTTGGAAGCACATTGATGAAATGTTGAATGTTAGATGTTAAGTGTTGAATGGATTAGGCATTAATAAAGATAAATTGGTTTAACCGCAGAGGAGCAGAGACGCAGAGGTGTCGCAGAGCAATCAAATTATATCTCAGCGAAACTCCTTTTCTCTTTTTTCTCCGCGGTTAAAAAACCATAAGGAAAAAACCGCAGAGGAGCAGAGACGCAGAGGTGTCGCAGAGCAATCAAATTATAACTCAGCGCAACTCCTTTTCTCTTTTTTCTCCGCGGTAAAAAAACCGTAAGGAAAAAACCGCAGAGCGGCAGAGGCGCAGAGGTAGCGCAGAGTGATCTTA
>JBMOEQ010000352.1:0-2796 GCA_049314655.1 Ferruginibacter sp.
AATTTGAAAGTCATTACTAAAGTGGGCAATAATTTGGTAGAAACTAATTTGAAAAACAAGCGTGTAGAAAATGCGCCCGAACATATCGTTCGTTTAGGATTTACTTACACTTATAAAGATTTCACCCTTACTTCACAATGGAGCCATACCAGCGCCGCATATACAGATGCTAACAATACTGTTGCTGCAACTGCAAACGGACAAAATGGTTTAATACCAGCATATACGGTTGGAGATTTAACGGTAACCTATACATGGAATAAAGTGTACAATTTAAAAGCAGGCATCAACAATATCAGTGATACAAGATATTTCACGCGTCGTTCGGGAGGTTATCCCGGTCCGGGTGTACTTCCTTCAGATGGAAGAACGGTATTTGTTTCGATAGGTGCTAGTTTCTAATTGAATTATAAAAATACTTGTGCTCGTGCTAAGGCTTTGTCCATAGTATCGAGCACATTTCCTTTTCCGATAGCAAACAATACTCTTGCTTTACGTAATTCTTCTAAAATTTGTGGGCTCTCTATTTCTGCAAGCATCATTTTAGTGCCTTTTGCTTTTGATTGTTTATAAACATCATCCAATATTCTGATACCGGTTGCATCTATTACTGGCACTTTACGCATTCGAATGATTAATACTTTAGGTGGCTTTTCAATAAAGCGCATGGCATCTTTAAATTTGTAAGCAGCTCCAAAAAATAAGGGTCCCGATATTTCAAAAACTTCAACGCCTTTGGGTATTACAAATTTTTCTGAGCCCAATGCAGTTTCATCAGCAGCCGATTCGTTAAGCGCATTCGTTAAATTATTTACGTTGCTCGATTTCATCATCGTACGCATAAACAAGAATACAGACAAAACCATTCCTATTTCTATGGCAACTGTTAAATCAATAAGTACGGTTAAAAGAAAAGTGGTTATAAGGATTGCAATATCGCTTTTAGGCCCCTTGAGCACATTTATGAAACTATGCCATTCACTCATATTATAGGCAACTACTACCAATATGCCGGCCAATGTAGCCATCGGAATTAATGCTGCCCATTTACCTACAAACAACATTATAAGCAATAATACAATTGCATGTACAATACCAGCAATTGGGGTTCTCCCGCCGTTTTTTACATTAGTAGCCGTACGTGCAATTGCTCCGGTTGCCGGTATCCCACCAAAAAGCGATGACCCGATATTGGCTAAACCTTGAGCAACCAATTCCATATTTGAACGATGTGTACTTCCAATCATTCCATCAGAAACTACGGCCGATAATAAAGATTCAATTGCACACAATAAGGCGATAGTAAAAGCAGGCTGTATAAGATTTTTTATAGTAGCATAATCTAAATGCGGTAAAGTTGGCATGGGCAAAGTTGAAGGAATGGAACCAAATCGCGATCCAATGGTTTCTACCGGCAAATGCAATACTTGAACTAAAACAGTACAGAAAATAATGGCAATTAAAGAACCGGGAATAACATGGGTAACCTTTGGCCACAATACTATAATTACAACACTTCCCAATCCTAATGCAGTTGCATATATATCTATCGTATGAAATGAAGTGAAATAAGCAGCCCATTTTTCTATAAAATCGGCCGGCATCGATTCCATTTGTAAGCCAAACAAATCTTTTAATTGTGAAGAAAAAATTATTACAGCAATGCCCGATGTAAACCCTACGATCAAAGGATGCGGAATAAATTTTATAAACACCCCTAACCGAGCAATGCCCATTAAAATCAACATTACTCCGGCAATTAACGTGGCGATAATTAAACCATTAACCCCATATTGTTGAACAATGCCATAAACGATTACAATAAAAGCACCCGTTGGCCCTCCTATTTGTACCCTGCTGCCGCCTAAGGCAGAAATGATAAATCCGGCTATAACTGCTGTAAACAATCCCTTTTCGGGCGATACGCCGGATGCTATGGCAAAAGCAATAGACAAAGGCAATGCAACAATTCCTACAATTAAACCGGCTAATAAATCTTTAAAAAACTGTTCTCGGGAGTAATTTTTTAATGTGTAGAACAACTTAGGAACAAACATGGCTCATCAATTTAGTGGAATAAAACCGGAGCTAATCAGCAGATCGGATGGGTATTCAAAGCTACAATTAATTTTCTGCTGTTTATAAGAAGTATTTTATACCCCTAAACAGCTATTCATAAAAATCTTAATATCAAAGTAGGGTTCGCTTTTTTAAAAGTACAAATACATAGATTTTCAATTACAAATAGACACTAACGCAAATCTATAAACGAATTATAACAGTACAGTAATACTTAATAAATACAACATTTATTATCAAAATTCATAAGATTGATCCACAACTTGTTGAACTTATTACTATTTTTAGGCACAAAACCATCCTATTTTAATATAGTAAAAATTATAGCTTTAGTAGCGCTACATTTTATTACAGCACCATCATGTTAAAAGAAATCATCATTGCCATACAATCCTATTTAAAAGCCCATCGGTTTATTGTGCACCATAAACTTTGGAAATGGATTTTAATTCCCGGTATTTTATATGCCTTATTATTTTGCACCGGAATATATTTTTTCTGGACAAGTAGTGCATCTGCCATTGATTATTTATTGTCATTAACCGGATTAAAAAGATGGATGCTCACCATGGAAGGCAGTTGGTTGAAATTTCTTTTCATTTTTGGTCAGGTAATTTTGCAGTTGGTATTAATGTTATTTTATTTCTCATTATTCAAGTTTTTATTCCTCATCATTGGCTCACCATTATTTGCTTACCTCAGTGAAAAAACTGCAGC
>JBMOEQ010000353.1:0-2782 GCA_049314655.1 Ferruginibacter sp.
CGTTAACTAAGAAAGATTTAGTTACATCCAATTCGCCATCTGCATATGCGCCCCAGTTGATTCTTTGCTTATTGGCTTCATCGCCGGGTTGAAAACCTGGGAAACCTTGAGAACCACCCGGTACATCACCCGGAGTTGGAAATTGTTTGTAAGAATTTAATTCGCCTGCAAAAATTCTATATTGATCTTGACGAAGTTCTGTACCTAATGCAACGTTAGCGCCTTTAGCTACTTTGTTAAATGCTTTATTGATATGAATGCCGAAGGTGTTTTGAGATAATTTAAATCCACCTGCATTAAATTTAGTAGGCGAGTTAGCTCCTAAAGATGCATTCAATGTATTTTCTAATCTGTATTGAAAACGATTGCTTCCTAAGGTTGCATTAAAATCTGCATTCCATCCGCAGAATTTACTTTTGATACCAAATGATGCAGAGATATCGCTAACATTAGATTTAATTAATGGATCAAATCCATCAGGATAAATAGCTTGTACATTTCTGTCGTCATCTGCCGAACGGGTATAAGCATAAGCACTACCATTACGTTGGCCTACACCACCAAAGGCATAAAAATTGGTATTGCCTTTTAATGGAATAGCACTGTTGAAAAACAAGCTATAATTTTCAATTCCACCATCTCCGGCTTTACGGCGATAATTATCGGGATATAAGGTTTCGAAATTTGGACGATAAGTTTTTGCTTTATTCATGTAATCTGCAGTAACATTAAAGAAGCCTTTGTTCTTTAATTCGAAGCCATAATTTACACTAGCATTTAAGGTTAATCCATCAGTAGTTTTGTCTAAAATTTTTCCTGCAGGAGAATTTAAAGATGCACCATGTCCGGTCATGAATGTTCCGGCAGATACATTAGCCGTACCTTCTTTAGTAGCAGATTTTAAAATGATATTCACTACACCTGCAATGGCATCCGAACCATATTGAGCAGCAGCACCATCACGCAAAATTTCAATTCTTTCAATGGCTGCAGCAGGAATGGCATTTAAATCGGTTCCGGTATTACCGCGACCGCGACTACCAAAAAGATTTACTAATGCAGATTGATGCCAACGCTTACCATTTACTAAAACCAATGTTTGATCTGGTCCTAAGCCACGAAGAGAAGCTGGATCTACGTGATCGGCACCATCAGCACCACTTTGGCGATTGCTATTGAATGATGGGGCAACGTATTGTAAAATCTGGTTTAAGTCTACCTGACCAATACTGTTGGTTATTTTTGAAATGGGTATAATGTCGATAGGTAAAGCCGTTTCAGTAGCAGAACGTTTTAAACTTCTTGTACCTACTACTTCAACAGATCCGATGTTTACAACAGAAGGTATTAAAGTAATATCTACAAAATTGCTATTTGCAGATACTTCTTGCCCGGTTAATCCGGTTCCAGAAAATACCAATACAACAACTTTTGCTGAAACTTTTAAACTGTAGTTGCCGTCTTTATCGGTAACCGTTCCGGAAGAACTTCCTTTTTGTTTTACTGATGCACCAGCAATAGGACTGCCATTGCGATCAACAACTTTTCCTTTTACTACATGTTGTGCAAATGCAGCAACTGTAATAAACAGTAATGCCATTAGGCAAAAAACTGATTTTCTCATGTTATTAGTTTTGGTTTATACGGGTTCAATTTACATAAATAATTGATTATTTTAACATAACTGCACAATCAAAGGCAAACTGTGGGGAAAGCTTGGTAATAATCAACTTAAAGTAAAAAAAAATCTAAAGATGTAGAATGGTGTAATTCAGCATCTTTAGATTTTCAAAAATGTAAGCTTGTAAAAATTTTATCGCGCTTCTATTTCGAGTAAATTAGACTTTTTGATGATAATTTTCAATACAATATACAAGAGTAAAGAAAGTAAACAAGCGCCAATTAAGTAGTAATTATAGTCTTCTTTGCTTTGTAAATAATTGCCAGCAACATTAAAAGAAGCAAAAATTAAAAGGGTTAAGAAAAGTCCTATTTTTTCTTGTTTGATCACTTTTTTCCAACTCATGGGTAATTTTGGGGCCACAAATTTTTTGAAATTGGGAATAAAAGAAGGCACCGAATTTGCCCAATCAGTATAGGCGTTGCCAAATTTTCTTCTTAAAAATTGTTCTTCCGCAAACATGATTCTTTCGTAATACAACCAATAAAAAAGACAAAAAGCTACCACAAACCAAAGATTTCCGGTAAGCATTGCCGGGCCAATCCACATAAAGAAATTACCTAAGTACAATGGATGCCTAACCATAGAATAAATGCCGGTAGTATTTAAATTGTCGGCAATTTGATCTTCTGTATTTCTACCCGATGTGTTGGAATGGGTATGTCCAATTGTGTAAATTCTTATGGCTAATCCAAATAAACTGATGGCTAAACAAAATAGTTCGTAGTATAATTCATACGGCGAATCTTCAATACAAAACAGTGCCGGATTTAACTTCACTTGTACAAAAAGAAATGCGCCAATCACTAAAGGTATGAATGGTAAAGATCCTCTGTATTTAAAAAGCCAATTGCCTTGCGATTCAAACTCTTCTTGTAATGCCATTATTGTTTTTTTAATTGAGTGATGTAAATATTAATTTAGAGGGTTTTGCCCGGATACTGTTGCAACGCTACTTTTAAACATTCAACAGCAGCTTCAATAGCAGTGGTATTGAGTACATAAGCCAATCGTACTTCTTGTTTCCCTAAACCCGGTGTGCCATAAAACCCTGTAGCAGGCGCTAACATTACGGTATGTCCTTCATGAACAAATGATTCT
>JBMOEQ010000354.1:0-2764 GCA_049314655.1 Ferruginibacter sp.
CTACCATATTAATGGTAACAGCATCAAATCCTTGGCATGTTCCATTTGTAGCAGTTAGCGTATACGTAAATGTACCTGAGCTAGATACTGCAGTAAAATTAGGTTGTGCAATTGTTGAGTTGCTTAAATATAATGCTGGCGACCATGAATAAGTTACACCACCAATAGGTGCTGTTCCAATTGCAATTGCGCCTGTACTGCCTACGCAAAATGTTTGATCTGGTCCTGCATCTATTCCTGCTAATGATGCATCAATAATCACTTGTACATCATCGCTATTAGTGGCACAACCGCCTGGACCAGCAATCGTCCACCTAAATACATAAGTACCCGGTATTAAACTGTTTACTGCTGTTAAAGGATTATTGGCATCCGCAAAAGTTGGTGTATTTGGTCCACTTACGGTTGACCAAGTGCCTTGATATAAAGTTGGTGTATTAGCTTCCAAGCTCACAGTAGTTGCATTACAAACACGTTGATCTGTACCTGCACTTGCGGGCACTTCCTTCGCAATTTGAATTTGATCGGTAGAAGCTACACAGTTTACATTTGTATTAACTGTGTAAGTATACAAATATATCCCTGCAATAATATTCGTTAAGGATGAGTCGTATGAATTGGCATTGGCAGCTCCTGCAGTTGGCGTATTAGGACCACTTACCCTTGACCAAGTTCCTGTACCACTAGTTGGAATTACACCCGATAATGTAGCTGTTGTAGCATTAAAACAAACATTTACATCGGCACCAGCATCTGCTTGAGAAGGTGCAGGCATATTGGTTAAAACAATATCTGAAGTAGAGGCCAAACATGAACCAACTACAGGCAATGTATATCTAAAAGTATACACACTAGATGGCGCTGTTGCAATTAAACCTGTTACTACTGCTGTATTACCCGAGTTAGTAGTAATAGTTGATCCTGAAGGACCAGACACCAATGACCAAGTACCTGTTGTATTGGCATTTCCGGTTAAATCTAAAGAATTGATATTACACCTTGTTGTTGCCGAACCTGCAGCAGCAGCAGCAGTTACAGATATTACCATTTCATCTGTATTATCCGGACAACCAGGGCCGTTAGTAACCGTCCAACGTAAAGTATATTCACCTTGAGATAATGTTCTAATAGTTGTATTATAAAGTGTTTGATTAGTAATAGTTGGTGTTGCACTACCTGCAGGGCCGGTAAGTACTTGCCAATAACCTGTACCAACTGCTGCGGCTGTTGCAGCAAGGGTTACATTGGTTGAAACTGTAGCGTTACAAATGGCTTGATCCGGGCCGGCTGCAGCAGCAGAAGGTTGTTGGGTAACGGTAACGAGTACTGTATCTGCATTTTCTGTACAAGCACCATTGCTAATTCTATGTTCAAAAGCATAAATACCCGTTTGCAAATTAGAGACAGTAGTACTGGCATCACTCGGCGTGGCAATAGTTGCTGTTGTAGGACCCGAAATTTGTGACCATAAAGCAGTGGTACCATTGGGTGCAGATGGCGTTGCAGTAAGTGTTGTAGATGCCGGCCATGTTGCAGAACAAATATCTTGATCAACTCCGGCATTAACTGTTATTGGAGATGTATTTATAGTATATCTAACGGTATCGGTTAACGTACCACAACCCGCAGAGCTTAATGCATATTCAAACAAATAAGTACCACTGCCGCCAGTAAAATTAGCCGTAGTGTTCTGTGAATTTGAGGAAGCTACAGAAGATCCTGCAGTTAAAGCAGTCCACAAAATAGTTGCAGTACCTGGTGCACTTCCTGTAAGTGCTGTTGAAGTAGTGCCTTGTGCTAAACAAACATCCGAACCGGCAGCAGCAAATGGAGGACCTTGCTCACCTGTTGTAACAAGCGTTTGAGAATTGGCCATAACGCCACATCCATTACTTATCGTCCAGGTAAATGAATATGATGTACTTGGTGCTAATCCACTTACATAAGCCGTAGGTGAATTGGCATGTGGTAAAAAACTTATACCCGATGATGGCGATGCCGTCCAAGTTCCAATATCGCCGGCATTTGGATAATTTGCGGAGAGTTGATATCTACCTGCACAAATTGTAGCATTGGGACCTGCAGTTGCTGTTGTAGGTGCTGTTGTAGTTACATACACCATCATTTCATCTGTTTTAGTGGCACATTTTTTTCCATTCGATAAATTCAAACGCATTCTATATACCCCTTGAATTAATCCAGATAAATTTGTAGATAAACTTGTTTTATTGGCATGTGTAGGTGTATTGGGGCCACTTACTATTGTCCATACATAAGATCCCGGAGCGGTAGTAGTTCCAATTGGATTTGCGGTTAATGTATTACAAGGTAAAACGATATCACTACCAGCATTTAATGTACCCGGAGTTATAGAAGTTGTAATAGATACATCTTTATAAATAGATCCGCAAGCATTTCTATACTCAATTCTATAAATATATGTTCCGGCTAAAGTCATATTCGTAGCTGTCCATATATCGGTTCTCACGCCTGCAGAAGCTGAAGAACTTGAATAAGCTAATGCTCCGGTTGTTGGTCCGGAGATAAAAACACCCGCCCTAGTTATACCTGTTGTAATATTCGCTAAATCGGAATAAGTCATATTAAACGTACCTCTGGTAGAATCGCAATTCAAATAAACGTTTGAGGGTTCCGACAAATTGGTTATTGACGGGTTTCTATGTATGGTATGTGTTCTGGAAGCTGTACAACCAGAAGTATTTGTTTTAGTATAGGTAAATATATAAGGGAAAGTGCCCGTTAA
>JBMOEQ010000355.1:0-2746 GCA_049314655.1 Ferruginibacter sp.
GTCAAAATTCAGTATATATTTTTCAATTTCGGTCATTTTAAAATTGGTGGTAACGGATTGGCGGTTGCTGTTCGGTGGCGATTTCACCACTAAAATTTCCACAAAAAAGAAAGGTTTCAATATGCAACTCACTCTAATATGGAGCACTGTCCCGCCACTGACAGCAAATGCCTGTTACCCAACGTAATTCTTTCGTCATTATTTCGATTTCAAAGAGTAGGCAAGGATTTTCAGATGATATAAATATTATTGACGTAACTATTAAAGGTAATATTCTATTTTCCGTTCTTCAATTTGAGGGTTTGAGATTCCTTTTACACCAAAACTGCTAGTTTCAGTATATGACGTTTTTTTTATCCAATTGTTAAAATTATCATAGACAAACTTGTGAAAAGTTGTACCGCTCCTTAAAGAACCATCACTATTATAGCACACTGATTCAATAATATTTCCTGTAGCATCATATTTATCTTTGCATTTATACACTAATGCCCCATTTTTATAAGAACTTGTTTCTATTTGATTTCCTTTTGCATCATATTTATAAATGGAATAGCCATATCGATTACTAGACTCTATTCTATTTCCAGTTAAATCATACTTATTTGTGGTTATAATATCGTTATTCATATTATTTTCAATATTATTCCCCTTTTCGTCATATTTGTATGTAACTCTAAACGGAGAACCATCGTGAAAATCAGTAAACTCTTCAATAACATTTCCTTTATCATTGTATTTGATGGTAGTAGTTCCAATTAAATCAACGGATTCAATTTTTTCTATCACATTGCTTTTTTCATCACATTTGCAAGTATAGTTCTCTTTTATCTCATTATTTTCAACTTTTTTGTATTCTGACAGACATCCATTGTCATTATATTTATATATCTCAATAGAATACAAACTACCATCGGCCCTGTAGTAAGACTTTTCAACCATTTTACCTTTTTGGTTATAAACATACCGTCCTTCGCCCACATCCAAATTACTTTTTACAAATGTTCCAGATTGTTCCTTTGCATCATACGACTTTGTCTTAACACTTTTTACTTTTCCTTTTAAGCCTTCTGCTTTCAAATCAGGTAATTTATCTTGTGCTGGTGATTTGATGATTATAAAAAGAAGTAAAATTGTAATTAAAAAATTAAACTTATTCATGATCAAAAACATTTTTTAGTCCATGCTTACTCTTTAAAGGATTTTCGGCTTACTCCTTTTTAATGTTTATCTTGTTGCTCTGTGTTGTCAACCCGATTTTGCCTTTTGGTTGTTCGTCCCACACTCCCTTTTGGCAAAGCTCTTTTTGCTTAAAAGGAAGGAAAGGATTAACCACTGTTTACTTGGGAGAGACCAGGCGGAAGCCTACGTAGTCCCAGTTGTTGCGGGAGCCTGGAGTGAAGTAGGTGCGGTTCGCCGATCGGCAATTGTCCGCATCGTTCTCCCAGCTACCGCCGCGGTACACGCGGCCCTTCCTCGATGATGCACCTTTGGGATTGGTCTGTGCGGATGTGGAATAATCGTCATACCAATCGCTGCACCATTCCCACACATTGCCGTGCATGTCAAACAAGCCATAAGCATTAGCTGCAAAACTGCCAACCGGTAAAGTTTTATTGCCTTTGTAATTTGCCTGCGAGGTTGTGAGATTGTTGCCCGTACTAAAAGGTGTTGTTGTACCTCCGCGTGCTGCGTATTCCCATTCAGCTTCCGTTGGCAGGCGGCAACCCATCCACTCGGCAAAAGCGGTGGCATCGTCCCAACTAACATTTATTACAGGGCGATTGCCTCGTCCCCAGCCTTCATCACTCGGGTTGCTTCTGCCTGTGGCATCGCAAAACAAATCGTACTGCTCAAAAGTTATTTCATGCTTACTCATTTTAAAAGCACTAAGCGATACCTGGTGCTGGGTTTCATTAGTTGTATAGTAAACTTCACCCTTAGGGCTGCCCATGGTAAAGGTGCCAGCAGGAATAGAGACCCAAGCAATGGTGGGTTTTTTGAAAACTTTTTCTTTCCATGTGCCGTTGCTGTATATGGTGATGGTTTTGCCGTTATCAAGTTTTACGTCTTGCACTTTTGTTGGTTGGGTTTGTGCCCACAATCCAATTGTAGCAAACGTAACAATTAGTGTTAGTATTCCTATTTTCATCTTATTCAATTTATAAATAGTTAAAAACATTGGAAGGATAGAACAATGTCTAACCTTCCAATATCAATTAATCCATTGTTAAGGTGTAACTTTTACCATCTTGGTAATCTACCTTATAACCGGTACCTTTTACATACACCTTTTTAAGGTAACAGCCTTTAACCCATTTCAGCGTCACTTCCCCGTTTTTATCGGTGTAAAAATCGCGGCCACCTGCGCAGCTAATACCACCTGAAACATCAGTGGATACTTTAACGCTTGCCGCCAATGAGCCATCGCTGTATTTTACTATAACTGTACAGGAATAATCATCATCACCAGCGGCATTAGTACCTGTAAATGCTGTGCACACAGCAAATAACATTAAAACCAGAGAAAAAATCCCTGCTGCTTTAAAAACATTTTTCATTTTGCTTAAGCTTAATAATTCTTGCCTACTCTTTAAAGGATTTTCGGCTTGCTCCTTTGTTTTTATCTCGTTTAGTCACTTTGGGTTGTCAGCCCGAATTTCGACAGTTGATCTCTTTTATTATGTTGGGTAACGTTCGCGTGTATGAAACGTTTGGCATTTCGAAGCAATTTCCTGCTATGTTA
>JBMOEQ010000356.1:0-2742 GCA_049314655.1 Ferruginibacter sp.
CTTCGGTGTTTAAATTACTTACCATAATCACATTACTTGTAATTACATTTCCGTTATTATCTAATGCTACTACCGAAGGATCTATGAATATTTCTTTTACATTTGTTCTATATACACTTCCGCCTATTAATGTAATTGAAGGCCCTGTACTATTTAATTCAACAATCACAGTTCTTAATAAAGTATCCGATACATTTCCTGAATAATCTGTTACAAAATATTTAACATTATACACACCAATATTAGCGGTATCAATGGTCGATATTTTTTGAACTCTTAAACTTATATCGCCTTCTATATTGTCTAATGCTGTTACGCCTGGATCTGGAAATGTTTTGTTTATTTCTGTTCTTATAATTGTTGTTCCATTCAATTGAATAGTAGGTTTCACATTGTCTCTTTTTATGTTTATATTAAAGTCTTTAAACATTCCTATTACTGAGTAAACCGAATTAAATTGTGTAGAGTTTGCTAAATCTACTCCTACTCTCATTCTTGTACTTCCATAGGCTTGTGTTGCCGATATCATAATGGTGTCTGTCATCTGCACATCGCCATTGTTGGTTTTGTTTAATATTAATTCATTGGTAGCAAAGTCTGCATTGTAGTTTTTATCCATCCATATTTTATGGTCTAGCGGACTACCATCTTTTGGTCTATTTAGTATTACTGCATATTTTCCACCTCTATACATGGTTGCTACTTGGCTTGCATTGTTTATGTATTGATAAGCTGGGCTTGTAGGATCTGCAAATGAACTGTCTATTCCTGCAAGTCTTACCCTACTTATTCCCATGGTATTATCGGCTACACCCGCAAATGAGGTACCTGTACCTGGTGTTTGGTAAGCATTTACATTAATAAACGAAACCTTGGTATTTGAATCTGTTCCAAAAGCATTGGTAGTGGTTAAACGAACGGTATAAGGTACTGGGCTTGTAAGTCTAACTTGTGGGTTTTGGCTAAATTGGGTGGTTCCGTTCATGTACTGAACTGCACTTGGTATAAATGTCCATCTCCATGATACTACTCCATTTACTGTTTGGTCTATCATGTTAAATGTATCGGTATTAAATCCTATTGTTTTATCGGCTGTAAAGTATGCTATCGGTGGACGGTTAACTGGTAAAAAGGCTACTTGTTTGCAAAAAGTATCAAACCCTATACAGTTATAAGTTACTAAACATATTTTTCTTAATACCGGAACGGTAATTAAAAAGGTACGGTTTGTATTGGCTGTGGTCGAATCGAATAAATTATTGCCATCTGTATCCCAACTGTATTTCATTAATGTACCTGTTGATGCTGATTTATAGCTTACCAATTGGTTTGAATAAACGGTATCGGGCATGATCATTACAGTGGTTGGTTTTGGATAACTTGCTGGTTTGGCTAACCACCTAATTATAAATGATGCTGAATCGTAATTAGCTGGCAACGCTACTGAGCCTGGTTTGTATCTAAAGAAAAGTGTATTGCCTCCTTTTATTACCGATTGTGCTACTGTTAATGGTATTTGTCCGGCCGAGCCTGCTCCTATGGTTCTTAATAATGGCGATGAGCTACTTGGTCCATTGTATATTTGAATACTATCTGATGGCCACATTTTTATTCTTTCTACATATAAGGTTATAGAATCGGCACATGGATTAATGGTAAATCCTGGACAGCTAGGCGACCAACTGCTACGGGCATAGGTTTGGTAAGGGCCACTTATGCCATATAAATAGCCTTCAAATTCGGTACTGTTATTTGCTCCTGCACCCGAACACATGTAATTTCCTTGTACTACTTTCATGTAAGTACTTTTGCATATTGAATCGGTTCCTCGTAAGTTCCAAACTCGCAAACAGATACTAAATATTCCTGGGTCAAAAGCGGCTAAACGTGGGTTCGATACATTTTGTCCTTGTTGGCCAGTGCCTGTTATAAAGTAATTGGGTATGCCATTGGCTGGGTCGGTAATGCAACTAATACATGGTGGATCTACTGTCCATTCCCACTGGGTTGGTCCATTGCTGGTTAAATCTACAAATTGGGCTTCTTCGGTTATTCCCATAATGCGCTTAAATGATATAAAGTCGGCTCGTGGGGCTAAGCTTGGGGTATCTACATAAATATATTTTGAAATGGAATCTCTTAATGAATCGCGCTTTAAGTTATTTACTGCTAATAGTTTTACTAACTTTAATCCTGGACTTGTAAATGTATAGGTAATATTATTAAAGAATTTTGCTGTATCAATAAATCCTGCTTGACGATATAAGCCTCCATTTAATGGGTTCTCGTTTGGAAAATCCCAAAATACTCTGCTCTGGTTACTTGATGTATTGATTAATGTAGCTGGGCTATTGATCCATACGGTATCCGGTGCGTAAAAATTGGCAATTGGGGGTTGGGTACCACCACCAGACGTTGTTCCAATTGTAATATCAAAATCTTTGCTATTTCCAGAACCAAAACCTGTATTACAAGCATCACCGGAGCCATTAGTATTTCCATTTCCTCTTGAGCGAATTCTCATCCTTGTTACTCCTAAAACAGCATTTGAAGGTACTGTAATTGTTGTGGTAGTTAATGTGGAAATATTTATAAAACTAGCAGGTTGAATCCATTCAGAAGCTTCAAAAACATTATTTTTATTCCAATCGAACCAAACCGAAACAATTGCTCCAGTGTACGCACCTGCTACTCCAAAGCCAATGGATAAATTATAGGTTACGCCAGGCGATAATGTAGTAG
>JBMOEQ010000357.1:0-2730 GCA_049314655.1 Ferruginibacter sp.
AAGCATTTTAATTTCAGTGCTAAAGCGGCATTCCTTTCTTACGATAATATGCCCATCTTTATTAATGATACCGCAACAGATTTAAAAGCCTTTGTAGTGGCCTATGAAAGCAAAGCCAATAATTTACGTTTACATGCCGATATGAGTTTTATTAGTCAGGATAAATTTACCATCACCGGCGGATTAACCTTTAATGGCTATACCGGCTTTAACCAAAATGGAAGAGCTTGGGGTACTATTCCTTTAGAAATGAATGCATCTATGCGTTGGTGGGCATTTAAGCAAGTGTTGTTAAAGGCCGATTTTAAATCGTTTACCGGTGGGCCATATATTTTAAAAAATAATGTAGATAAATCGATCAGTGGAGCTGCCGATTTAAGTGGTGGTATTGAGTTTGCAGTTACCAAAAAAATAAGTGCTTGGGTAGAAGTGAATAATATTTTCAATAACCGATATCAACGTTGGTTTGGTTATCCGGTATTGGGCTTAAACGTTTTGGGTGGAGCAATTCTTCGTTTTTAAAATAAGGGTTGATTTACATTCAAGTGCTTATTCCGCTTATCTTTGAAAAAATGAATGATTACTATGTCTGAACAGTTGGTCAATGCAATTTTATCGGGTAATGAAATTTTTCTTCCTGAAATTGGTTCGTTGCAGTTAAATGTAACGCCTGCTTCTACCGATTTTTTGCATAGTAAAATTGTTGCTCCAGCTGCACGCATTGAATTTACACCAGGTTCTTTTCATTTTTCTACTGCATGGGTATTAAAAGAGGAAGCAACATCATTATTAGCTCAACTGCATCATAACGGTAGCGCAAATGTTGCCGGAATTGGAACGTTTGAACAGCAAGCAGATAAAGGCATAAAATTTTCTGCTATTCCTTTAAATCCTGCGTTTTTTCCCGATGTTACTGCCGAAAGGGTTATTCATCAAGATGCAGTACATACAATGTTGGTAGGAGATAAAGAAACCACCAATGAAGTTATGACCGAATATTACAATGAAGAAGTTGTAGTTGCAGATCGTTGGTGGATTGCAGCTATTCTATTAGCGGCTGCGGGCATTGGTGCTATTGCACTTTATCTTTCTGGAAATAATGCCATCAACAGTTTTCCTGCAAGTGTAGCATCTGCATTTTAAGGCAGTGTGGCTTCAAATAATTTCGGCCATCTTTTTCCAGTGAAATATATTTTCTTATTGATGCTATCATAAGCAATGCCATTCAATACATCAGTTCTATCAGGAACTATATCTTTCGCAAAATACTGTTGCGCTAATCCGGGTAAATTTATTTTCCCGATAACATGTCCATTCCCTGGATCTATTTTTACAATATTATCGGTTTGATACACATTGGCAAATACCGACCCATTAATCCATTCCAACTCATTTAAATTATCTACCGGACCATTATTATCTACAACTTGAATGGTGCTTTTAATTTTAAAGTCATCCGGATTTACAAAATAGATATTAGCAGAACCGTCACTGATGATTATTTCTTTGCTATTATGCGTAATGCCCCAACCTTCATAGGGCCAAGTGAAAGTTTGTATGGGTTTATTGATGTTATTTAAATCGTACACATAAACAACATGACTTTGCCAAGTGAGTTGATAAATTTTATTATTGAAGATGGTGATGCCTTCTCCAAAAATTTTATCGGATCCCATACCATGTTTCTGTAACACTTTCCCGGTTTTATAATCCATAATTCGGATAGAGGAATTTTCAAAATCACCGGTACTTTCATAAAATTTTCCGCTATGAATTTCTAATCCTTGAGTATAGGCACTGGTATCGTGCGGATAAATACCAATGATGTTTAAACTGATATTTTGTGGCGCAGGAATGCCCGATTGCGTAACAATTGGAGTATCGGGGTTATTTACAGTTGGGTTATCGTTACAAGAAAATAAAACAAATACTGCTGCTAAAATGGTCAAATTTCTCATCTAAAGGGGTCATTTTGCGTAAAAGTAGTATAGAGAAGGGTAAAATTGAACTGTTTTTAAAGAATAAATCGCTAAATATTTGCAAAGTTCAGTTTAAAGTATACTTTTGTTGTACCTCTGAACCGGATATTTCCTGTAAAACACGGCTATACCGTCTTCTGAAGTTGACCAACCCGGTCAATCCACCCCTACCTCTTTTTCCAATTCCTCTGGCAATGCCAAACCTCTATATCTTTTTGAAGCACCAGTTATTTCAATCTCATCAATCGATTTATGAAATTTATTCTGAGTGTTTTTATTCTTTTGGCTACCACAACAGTTGCAATTGCACAACGCGAATGTGCAGGTCAATCTTATGTACGTGGGTTACTCAAAAATGATCCTTCTTTACAAGCCGCTTTTGATAAAGTAGAACAGCAAATTGCTGCTTCAAATGTTGCATTTAGAGATACAACTGCAAACGAAACCATTAATATTCCTGTTGTTATTCATTTGTTATATAAAACTGCCGATCAAAATATTTCCGATGCGCAAATCAAATCTCAAATAGACGCATTAAATAAAGATTTCAATTTACAAAACGACGATAGAGTAAATACTCCTGCAGCATTTAAACCTTATGCAGCTGCTATAAAAATTAAATTTTGTTTAGCGCAAGTAGATCCTCAAGGCAAAAGAACTTCAGGCATCAATCGCAAGTATACTACTACAGGTGGTTTTGCTGCTGATGATGCAATGAAAACTGTTGCTGGTGGCGGATTGGCACCATGGG
>JBMOEQ010000358.1:0-2720 GCA_049314655.1 Ferruginibacter sp.
AATTTTTGCTCTGTCGGATGTCAATATCTCCAAAGTTTACTTGCCAACCTTTCTTTTTTACTTGTAGAAAGATGCGGTCAAAATCACGCAAATCCTGTGTATTGCCTTCGGGTTGAATGGGAATATTATTATCGGTTACAGCAGCCGTAAGCTCTAAACTATCGCCAATAAAACCACTGATTTGCAAATTGAGATTTGAGCTTAAAACTGCATCCTGACTGTTTCCAAAAGAAATTCCTCGTCCAAAACTGCCATTATAATTGATGTTTCCAAAATCAAATAAACCGGAGGTAGATTGACTTACCCCTTTCACCACAAAGGGTCGTTCTAAAATAAAATTATTACGAATGCTATCGAAATTATACCGTTGGTTAACTGCATTTATAGCATAGGGAAATACGCGATATTGAATAAGTACACTATCTTTTAAAGGCTTGTTCAACCAAGTAATTACTGCATTCAATGCATCTATCTTATACAAAGAAGGCGAAACATCAATTACTGCAAATGATCCCGGAATGATTGATAGGGTATCGAATTTTGTAATTGGAATTTTTGTGCTGATGGTTTTAGTTCTTTTATTAGAGGCAGCAGTAGGTTTTTGTTGTGCTACAACAGCTAAACTTAATCCAATGAACAGGTACAATATGTATATCGCTTTACTATTCAAATCAATTACGGCAATTTTAAAATTGGAAAAAGAAAGCTTTTAATAATGATGAATTAGATGTGCTTAAAGTTACTGTTTATTGTGGAAGACCCCGCAGTTGCTCTTTTTGCTGCAACTTAAGTACTAAATAATGTGTAATATCTAAAGATGCCTTCACCAATCGACAAAAAAAATCCGGAACAAAATCCGGATTTATAACAAAGTTGTTGAAGTTATTTTTTTAGATACATCACTTCTTTAACCAATTTCACGGTACGAGGAATATCGGGTAAATAAGCGGCTACTAAATTAGGTGCATAATGCATTGGCGCATCGGCGGAGGTAATTCTGCGAATTGGCGCATCTAAATAATCGAATCCCTCTTTTTGAATACGGTAAGAAATTTCGGAAGATACAGAAGCAAATGGCCATTGTTCTTCTACAATTACCAAACGGTTGGTTTTCTTAACACTTTCTAAAATGGTGAACCAATCGAGCGGACGAATGGTAGCCAAATCAATGACTTCGGCTTCAATACCTTCTTTTGCTAATTCTTCTGCAGCACCTAATGCCACTTTCATCATTTTATTAAAAGAAACGATGGTAACATCTTTACCAGCACGCTTGATGAATGCTTTACCGATTGGTAATAAATATTCTTCTTCAGGTACTTCGCCTTTATCGCCATACATTACTTCACTTTCCATAAAAACAATAGGATCATCATCGCGAATAGCACTTTTCAATAACCCTTTTGCATCGTAAGGATTGCTTACAGAAATCACTTTAATACCCGGAATATTTGCATATAGTGCTTCAAATGCAGTGGAGTGTTGTGCACCTAATTGTCCGGCACTACCATTAGCTCCGCGGAATACAATTGGGCAACCTACTTGTCCGCCACTCATTGCCAACATTTTAGAAGCTGTATTTAAAATTTGATCTAAAGGTAAAACTGCAAAATTCCATGTCATGAATTCTACAATCGGACGAAGGCCATTTTGAGCAGCACCTACAGCAATTGCAGTAAATCCTAATTCGGCAATGGGCGTGTCAATTACTCTTTCGGGACCAAACTCATCGAGCATACCCTGACTAACTTTATAAGCCCCATTGTATTCGGCTACTTCTTCTCCCATTAAGAAAACCCTACTGTCTCTTCTCATTTCTTCCTGCATGGCTTCTCTTAAAGCTTCTCTGAACGCAATTTGTCGCATGTGTTATTATGATTTACTAAAATGATGTTGATGTGCAATAAGACGAGTATTTATGAACGCCTTATTTTAAAGTCGTGCAAATTTATTCTATAAGCCGCAGATTAACAAATGGTGTTATACAATTATCCAAAAGGCATATATAGATATTAAACAATTAAAATTCAAGGAGTTAATTATTGAATTGAATCAAATATTACCCATTTATTTTAAAATGCATAGTTAGAACATAAAAAAAAGGCCATATCCATATGAATACAGCCTTTAAAAGATTTATAGCAATTTTATACATTTTCAATCACCATAGCCGAAGCTCCACCACCACCGTTACAAATACCGGCAGCACCATATTTAGCATTATTTTGCTTCAATACATTGATTAGGGTTACAATTATTCTTGCGCCACTACATCCTAATGGATGGCCTATTGAAACGGCACCCCCATTTACATTTACCGTTGCTGGATCTAATTTCATTCTGCGTGAATTTTCGATACCTACTACTGCAAAAGCTTCATTGAGTTCCCAATATTGAATGTCTTCCATATTTAAACCGGCTTTTTCAACCGCTTTTGGAACGGCTAATGCAGGCGTTGTGGTAAACCATTCCGGGGCTTGTTCGGCATCTGCATAACCAATTACTTTGGCAATAGGTGTTAATCCAAGCGCATTGGCTTTTTCTTTGCTCATCAATAACAATGCAGCTGCACCGTCATTCATGGTAGATGCATTTGCTGCAGTAACTGTACCATCCTTTAAAAATGCCCCTTTCAATTCAGGGATTTTATCAAATTTTACATTAAAAGGTTCTTCGTCTTTGGCAAATAAAATTGGATCGCCTTTACGTTGAGGAATTTC
>JBMOEQ010000359.1:0-2704 GCA_049314655.1 Ferruginibacter sp.
ACTTTATACACTCTATAATCTTTATACACTTTATAAACACCCAAAAAACACCTGCTTCACGTACCAGTACTCGTTAAAATCGCTTATCGCAAACGTGTTTTACCCCAATAAACAACATACAAGCATACTACCTTTACCATAAACAAATCCTTACCCCCAACATGCTGGTAAAAACCTTTGGCAGTGCCGTCTATGGCGTAGAAGCCATTACAATAACGGTAGAAGTAAATGTAAATAACCAAGGTCGCCCCGAAGCCCTTATTGTAGGTTTACCCGATAGTGCCGTGAAGGAAAGTTTACAGCGAGTAGAATCGGCCATAAAAGATATAGGCTTAGATATGCCTCGTACACGTTTAGTTGTAAATTTAGCGCCAGCCGATATCAGAAAAATTGGCACCGCATTCGATTTACCCATTGCTATTGGAACTTTAGGTGCAACCGAACAATTAGAAAATCCCGAAAGATTAGCCGAAATGGTTATCATGGGTGAACTCAGTTTAGATGGCACCATTCGCCCTATCAAAGGCGCTTTACCCATTGCCATTCAGGCTCGCAAAGAAAATTTCAAATGCTTAATCGTGCCACTACAAAATGCACGAGAAGCTGCCATGGTAAATAATTTAGACGTCTTTGGTGTAACGCATATTAAAGAAGTGATTGAATTCTTTGCGAACCCGGTATCACTTCAACCAACAATCATCAATACACGTGAAGAATTTGCTGTTGCGCAAAGTAATTTTGATGTAGATTTTAGTGAAGTAAAAGGACAAGAAAATATTAAACGTGCATTGGAAATAGCTGCTGCCGGCGGACATAATGCCATTCTCATTGGACCACCTGGAGCGGGCAAAACCATGTTAGCCAAAAGATTACCCACCATACTTCCTCCTTTAACTTTACAAGAAGCTTTAGAAACCACTAAAATTCATAGTGTTGCCGGCAAACTTCCCGAAAATGCCACATTGGTTTCTAAACGACCTTTTCGTTCGCCGCACCATTCGTGCAGTGATATTTCTCTCGTAGGAGGGGGAGGCATTCCTCAACCCGGAGAAATATCTTTAGCGCATAATGGTGTTTTATTTTTAGATGAATTGCCCGAATTTAAACGCACGGTTTTAGAAGTAATGCGACAACCGATGGAAGAAAGAAAAGTTACCATTTCCAGAGCAAAAGTTTCTTTAGATTTTCCATCAAGCTTCATGCTTATTGCCAGTATGAATCCATGTCCTTGCGGCTTCTTCAATCATCCCGAAAGAGCATGCTCTTGTCCTCCGGGTGCTGTTCAAAAATATTTGAATAAAGTATCCGGACCCTTACTCGATCGGATAGATCTTCATGTAGAAGTTACGCCGGTTGCCTTCTCCGAATTATCGTCATCTAGAGAATCAGAAAAAAGCAATCAAATTAGAGATAGAGTTATTCAAGCAAGAGATATTCAAGCACAACGCTACTTACATCAAGATGGCATATACTCAAATGCACAAATGAGCAGTAAATTATTGAAAGAGATTTGTGTAATAGATAATGTTTGTCAGCAGTTAATTAAAACGGCCATGGAAAAATTAAACTTATCTGCCCGTGCTTATGATAGAATTTTAAAAGTGAGTAGAACGATTGCAGATCTTGCACAATCTCCCCATATCAAAACCGAACATCTTGCCGAAGCTATACAATATAGAAGTCTTGATAGAGAAGGTTGGGGCGGGTAATGTATATTTGCGCTTCAAGTATTTTTTTGCAAGCACAATTTTCAATATTAAACATTGCTTTCGATCACATTTATGTGCTCACTTTAAAGCGTGCAACTGAACGTCAGGCAGCTTTTAGTAAAGCATTTGAAGGACTACATTATTCTTTTTTCTTTGGAGCCGATAAGCAAGATTTTGATGTAAACAAATTAATTGAAACCGGCATTTATGATGAACAAAAGGCCAAGCATTATCATAGATACAGCAAAGCCATGAGTGCTGGGCAAATTGGTTGCGCTTGGAGCCATGTATTGATGTACGAAGACATGCTTAAAAACGGCTATCAAAAAGTGTTGATACTGGAAGATGATACCGAGCCTATTGCAGCTACATTTCATCATTTAAATGAAATATTACAAGAGTTGCCAACAGATTGGGAATTGCTTTTTTTCGATTATTTCAAAAATGAAAAACCCGATCCAATCAATCAAGCATTTTATCATTTTACCCGTGCTATTGGTTTATTAAAATGGAGTCATAAAATGATTCGAAATTTTTATCCGAAACCAATTAGTAAACATATTTCTACTGCAGGGTTTCATCATTTCACCAATGCCTATGCATTAACAGCATCCGCTGCAGAAAAATTAATTCCATTACAAAAGCCTATTGCTTTTATCGCCGATCATTTGTTACCGCATGCCATTACCAATCAAATCATAAAAGGCTACATCTCCATCCCAAAAATTTTCAAACAAATTTCTACCGGAGATAATAAGGCAATTCAATCGTATGTAGACGAATAATAGTTGAGCAGTTTAGGGTTTAGAGGTTGAGTTGAGCAGTGGTTGAACAGTAGGTGAACTTTAGTTTAGCGGTTGACTTGAATCTTTATAAACCAAGTTGAGGAGTTTAGGGTTTAGAGGTTGAGTTGAGCGGTGGTTGAACTGTAGGTGAACTATAGTTTAGCTGTTGACTTGAATCTTTATAACCTCTATAAACCCTATAAACTATGT
>JBMOEQ010000360.1:0-2654 GCA_049314655.1 Ferruginibacter sp.
TAATTGAAAGTACAGGTTTCTTTACCGATAAAGCAAAGGCAGAAGCGCATTTAACTGCTGGTGCAAAAAGAGTAGTCATTTCTGCTCCTGCAACAGGCGATTTAAAAACAGTAGTATTTAATGTTAACCACGCAATTTTAGATGGTACAGAAACCATCATCAGTTGTGCAAGTTGTACTACCAACTGTTTAGCTCCAATGGCTAAAGTATTGCAAGATAATTATGGTATCGTTTCGGGTATCATGACAACTATCCACGCTTACACAAATGACCAAAATACCTTAGATGCACCGCATGCTAAAGGCGATCTTCGTCGTGCTCGTGCTGCTGCTGCTAACATCGTTCCAAATAGTACAGGTGCCGCAAAAGCTATTGGCTTAGTATTACCCGAATTGAAAGGAAAATTAGATGGTAGTGCACAACGTGTTCCTGTTATTACCGGTTCACTTACAGAATTAGTAAGTGTATTGGGTAAAAAAGTATCTATCGAAGAAATCAATGCTGCAATGAAAGCTGCCAGCAACGAAAGTTTTGGTTATACAACAGATGAATTGGTAAGCTCTGATATCATCGGTACTTCATTTGGTTCATTATTCGATGCTACTCAAACTAAAGTAGTTACTGTAGGCGATCAACAATTGGTTAAAACAGTAAGTTGGTACGATAACGAAATGAGTTATGTATCTCAATTGGTTCGTACGGTGAATTATTTTGCCGGATTGATGAACAAATAATAAATCATGACAATAAAATAAATTAGCAAGGCTTTCACCATAAGTTGAAGGTCTTGCTTTTTTTATACCTAAACCCTAAAAGTGTTCAACGTTTCACCCTAAACGCAATACTATGATAAGTTTCAATGATTATAATTTTAATGGTTTAAAAGCTTTGGTACGCGTAGATTTCAACGTTCCTTTAGATGCCGAGTTTAATATTACCGACGATAACAGGATGCGTGCTACCATTCCTACCATCAAAAAAATCCTCGCCGATGGTGGAAGTGTAATTTTAATGAGCCATTTTGGTCGTCCAAAGGATGGCCCAACCGATAAATATTCACTTAAACATTTGCTTAAACATCTGCACGAATTATTAAATGCAGATGGAGGAAATACCACAAAAGTATTTTTTGCAGATGATTGTATTGGTGAACAAGCTGGGCTAACTGCAAGTATGCTTCAACCTGGCGAAGTATTGTTTTTAGAAAATCTTCGTTTTTATAAAGAAGAAGAAAAAGGGGATGTTGGTTTCGCTGAAAAATTAAGCAAACTCGGTGATGTATATGTTAATGATGCTTTTGGAACTGCACACCGTGCGCATGCTTCAACAGCGGTTATTGCACAATTCTTCCCTGCTGATAAAAAATTATTTGGTTTAGTAATGGAAGGTGAAGTGGTAAGTGCCGAAAAAGTATTGCATCAATCCGAAAAGCCATTTACCGCAATTATAGGCGGAGCAAAGGTTTCAGATAAAATTCTCATCATCGAAAATTTATTGGAAAAAGCTACCGACATCATCATTGGTGGAGGAATGGCTTATACATTCATGAAAGCACGTGGAGGTAAAATCGGTAATTCTCTTTGCGAAAACGACCGCATTGATACTGCTTTAGAAATTTTAGCCAAAGCCACTCAAAAAGGCGTTAGTATTCACCTTCCTGAAGACTCTGTAATAGCCGATAAATTTGATGCAGAAGCTAATACTGCAACTTCACCTAGCGATGCCATCAATGATGGTTGGATGGGCTTAGATATTGGCCCTAAAGCAGTTGGAATTTTCAGTGAAGTGATTCGCAAATCAAGAACCATTTTATGGAACGGTCCTATGGGGGTTTTTGAAATGGAAAAATTTCAAGCAGGTACAAAAGCTATTGCACTTGCAGTTGCCGAAGCTACAGCCAATGGCGCATTTAGTTTAGTAGGCGGTGGTGATAGTGTAGCTGCTGTAAATAAATTCGATTTAGCCGATAAAGTAAGTTATGTAAGTACCGGCGGCGGTGCTATGTTAGAATACTTTGAAGGTAAAGAATTACCAGGTATTGCTGCCATTAAGGCATAAGCAAAAATTCGTTTGTTCTCAAATCATTAAAGTCGACTAAACAGTCGGCTTTTTTGGCATTTATACCCACTGTACGATGAATTTAAACTTACATTCCTTCAGGTGAATAATTGGGCACGGCATTTGAAATATGCAATTACAATAAAATTGAGGCCGTCAATTATTCAATAAAATCTTTTGAAATCATTGATTCATCGGTTGAACAGTTTTCAAGAATTATTTTACCATAATACTATGACCCTCGAACTTTTAATTGTAGATTTATAAAACAAAAAAAAACAAAAAATCATGAAACGTACTGGATTATTAGTTGTACTTGCCATCTTAGTCATTGTTGGCTTTTGGGGTTGTAGTGGTTACAACGGACTTGTAAAGCAAGATGAAAGTGTAAAAAAGGCATGGAATAACGTTCAAACAGAATATCAAAATCGCTCCGATTTAGTGGGCAATTTGGTAAACACGGTAAAAGGTGCCGCCAATTTCGAACAGAAAACCTTAACCGATGTAATTGAAGCGCGTTCAAAAGCAACGAGTGTAAACATCAATGCCGATAATTTAACTCCGGAGAAAATGGCTGAGTTTCAAGCTGCTCAAGG
>JBMOEQ010000361.1:0-2642 GCA_049314655.1 Ferruginibacter sp.
AAAAGAGAAAGAACTTATTCGCATAGTGGTATCATATTTAAGGACAGCAATCAATTTTATGTGTACCATAGTATGGGCGGGCATGAAAACCCTTCCGGTTGGTTAAAAAAAGAGCCCTTCGATTCTTTTGTTAGTCCTATTCGTAAAACAGGTTTCGGAATTTTCAGGTATGATTTCTCTGAAGTAGAACTTAAAAAATTTCATGCGTTTTATGACACACTATACATTCGAAAACTTCCATTCGACAAACATTTCAATCTTCTGAGTAATGATAGTATGTACTGCTCCGAGATTATTTATAAAGGCTTAAAACAAAGTACACATAACCGTATTACTATTGCCATTTCTTCGCTTACCAATTTCTCTCCAAAAAATTTCAGAAAAAAAGATAGGGTTTTATATTTCAAAAAATTTGATTTTATTGGTCTTGATGATCTTTATTTAAATAACCATTGTAAAGAAATTAAAAGGATTGTTTTTAAATAATGTTAACGAATCAAATAACGATATATACAGATGGAGCCGCAAGAGGCAACCCGGGCCCCGGTGGTTATGGCGTTGTACTAATGTGGGCTAACCATCGCAAAGAATTATCTCAAGGCTATATCCATACCACCAATAATAGAATGGAATTGATGGCCGTGCTTGCTGGACTTAAAGCGTTAAAAAGCAATGAAATTCCCATTGTTATTTATTCGGATAGCCAATATGTAGTAAATGCTGTTGAAAAAGGTTGGCTCAACAATTGGATAAAAACCAATTTCAAAGGAGGCAAAAAGAATAAGGACTTATGGAAACAATATTACACTTTGGCAAAAAAGTTTTCTATTCGGTTTGTTTGGGTAAAGGGACATGCAAGTAATCCCCATAATAACCGTTGCGATGAATTGGCAACCCAAGCTGCTGATGGCGGAAATTTAATTGAAGATGTAGGTTTTAAGCCCAATACTGCATAAAAAAAATGTCCTCTTTTAGAGGACATTTCTACGTTCAAAGATATTATTAAAGTTAGGCTGTTGCAACTTTAGCATTTGCCCATTTACTGATCAACTGATATCCACCAAAAAACACTCCACTAAACAAGAATGTAGCATAAAAACTACCCTTTAAAAACGGAATACCTGCAATATAGCATTGCATTAAACCATCCCAAGTTTTGGCGTAAGGCAAATTATTTAAGCCCAAACCACCTCCTATCCAAACTGTGAAGTTAGAAGCAAGAAAATAAAATAATACACCGGCAATAGATCCACCGGCAATTTGAATCCATTTATTAGGTTTAACTGCAAATCCAATTACAGTTAAAGCACAAAACAATAAGTAATTTATCCATTGCCCATTATAAAATCCTTGAATGGTAGATAATTTAAATGCAAAAAGCATTTCATAAATTAAATCAGAAATCAACATGGAAAACAAAGGCAATAAAAAAGCATATTTTTTATCCTTAATGATTGAACCGGCAAAAACAGCCATTGCAATTTGTGGCGCAAACCCTAATGGTCTTTCCGGCATGATGCGGTAGAGCGATGCAATAACTACTAATAAAATAAAACTAACGATAAGCGACGAATTGATCTTCATGATGAATATTTAACAGGCACAAAAATAGGTAATAATATTGCTGCTACAACAATTTGTAATAGCATTTATCCTCAACATGTGAATTAAGGGTTTTCAACACGCTATCTACCGAAAAACAGTTGAATTTTTTGGTCATTTAACGGTTATTAGCTTTAACGGTGACCTTAATTTTACCATTCATGGCATCACATAATGAAAAAGGATGGCAAGGCGAAAAATTAGCCGCTTCCTATTTAGCCGAAAAAGGCTACAAAATCATTGAAATAAATTGGAGGTTTAAATTCTGGGAAATTGATATCATCGCAGAGAAAAATGGTGTATTACAATTTATAGAAGTAAAAACGCGACAATCGGCTTATTATGGATATCCCGAACAAAGTGTTGGGAAAAAGAAACTACGTTTTATTGTTAATGCGGCCGAACAATACCTATATCTACATCCACAATGGCAGCGCATCAGATTCAATATCTTATCTATTATTTGTCCACCAAAAGGTGAAGTTGCCTATTTTTTAATAGAAGATATTACTATTTGAAATCATACTAATTATACGGATAAAATGAGTTGAATAATTTTATCGAAATTTTCATGCGTAAGTGGTTTCGAAAAAAAACCTCTTACTCGAGGGTAGTTTCTTGCCTTTTCGATATCTACAGGATTGATAGAACTAGATAATATTACAACAGGCACTGCATTAGGTTGCGGATAACTTACCATTGCTTCTAAAAACTCCCAACCATCCATTACGGGCATATTAATATCTAATAAAATTAAGTCGGGCAGTTTACCATTAAGTTCGAAATTCGAAATTATGGCATCAAAAGCCAATTGGCCATTTTGAAATGAAGACGCGTTTAAAATTTTTTCATTTTGCTTAATAATCATCCCCACCAACATTGTGGTGATGGGATCGTCTTCTACATGTATGATATGATTAATTACTTTCACTAAAATAAACTTTAAAGGTACTGCCTACATTAGGGCTACTTTCTACAGTAATTTTACCGCCCATTGAGTCGATTTGACTTTTGGTTATAAAAAATCCAAAACCACGTGC
>JBMOEQ010000362.1:0-2641 GCA_049314655.1 Ferruginibacter sp.
AATAAAAAAACACTTTATTGAGTAAGGGGTAATTGATTTTAGTATCGAGGAATTTTCTGGTGAAAGCAACATAAAAAATGGTGCCTGTAATCATCATTAATAAACCGGCATAGCCATTAAAAATGGATGCGACTATTCCGGTGCTTTTATCAAAATAAGTATTGAAAAAAACTACGCCAAACATGCAACATGAATAACAGGCATTGTATAAAAATTCGGTTTTTCTATTCACCCAAAAATTACTTCCGGAAAAAACCATCATCATTAGCAAAACGCCACTGAATAAAAAGCCTGCTGTTCGATTGTTTTTTGTATTGTTCTTAAAAAAGTTTTGATAATTGTAAATATAGTCTTTGGTAATAAGGTGTAATAGAAGGGAGTTAACAATGGTTTTTGCGCTTTTTAATTGAACGATATAAACGGTTGTATCTTGTACGGGAATGTATACAGGTTGATAACCGGTATATTTATTTTCATCTTTTTGTTGTACAAATTTGCCGGATTTGTTTTGTTGAAAAAGTGTAATGTTTTTATAAGAAATGCCCGAAAAAAAATATAGCGTATCCATCGCTTGGTTTGGGTTGAATACTTTAAATCGAACATATATTGATTTGTCAAGCCAATAAGTAGGGAGTGGGTTTGCCTTTTTAAGGGTTGAAAACTTTTTCCATTTTTCGGGTAACTCATTAATCGTATAATTGTTATTGCTATCTATCAAATATTGTAAATGTGGTCCTCGGTGAAGAAAATTATCAATCATTGAAACATTTACTACTGTAGAATCTTTAATAGGCTGTGCAATGCCATTTTGGAAGGGCAGCAAAAGTAGCAGTAAATTAAACAGTACGAATTTCAAATGTATTTTTTTCAAACCTACTGATTTTCGTTCAAAAAGATGTGTAATGTAGCAAGGAGGCTATCATTTCAAAGCATTATTTTCTTAGTTAGTAGCCAAATCCAAGGCTCATCTTTCTACCTATTAAATAAATGCTGTATTTTACCAATAAATCAACACTGTTTTTTATTCAGAACAGCAGCTGTTTTATTTATCTTTGTTTTCATGGCTAATAAACCAAAATCTACCGCTAAGAAGGAAACGGCAGGAGGAGCACTTCAATCGGAAAAGGAAGAAAAAGTAGCATTTAAACAATTGCTAAAGGACGATCGTACGCATAAAATTACGGGGGCAATTTTGTTGCTTTTAGGAACGGTGCTTTTTATAGCGTTTACTTCATTTTTGTTTACTTGGCAAGAAGATTACGCCGTAGTTCATTCGCTTCGGGCTAAAATATTATTACCCAGCCACGATGTTCACGTGAATAATTTGTTAGGTACACTAGGCGCATTTCTTTCCTACTTTTTAATCAGCCAGGGTTTTGGTGTAGCCTCTTTTTTAATCTGTACTTTTTTCTTCGCATTTGGGGCAAATCTTTTTTTTGAAAGAAAATTATTTTCAATCGTTCGCAACTTAAAATATGTTTTAATAGGCTTAGTTATTTTTAGTGTTGCTTTTGAAGTGTTTTTAAGTGATTATGAATTTCCTTGGGGAGGTGCGGTTGGTGTTTACGTAAAAGATGTATTATATCTGTTTATTGGGAAATTGGGTACTATTGCTTTGTTGATAGTTGCACTATTATCATACATTATTTGGCGCTTTAATCCGGTATTTAAAGTGCCTTCAATGCCAACTTTTAAAGAGACTACCAATGCTAATGAGCAGGATGTGGAAATAAAAAATGAAGAAATTTCAACTGAATTAGAATTGCCGATAGAAACGGATCCTTCAACAGAACAAGCGCCCAAAGGCAACCAACTTAAAAAGGAAACCGGTAAGGCTGTTGTAGTACCTCCAATAACGCCTTCATTTAACCATGATCTTCAGTTGCATGAAATAGCCATGCCGGCACCACCAATTGCGCCTACACCTGCTCCTTTAGTAGAGGAAGTAATTGAACCGCCTGTTGTAGAACTGCCTCCTGTAAAGCCTGCACCCACGGTTAAGCCTGCTGTGCAACCACCCATAGAAGATATCGAATTAGAAATCAAAACGGTTCCAGATAAGCCTGCTACAGAAGATGTTTTGGCCGCCAATGCTACTGTTGCTTCGGCGGGAAAATTAACTACTCCATACGATCCTATATTAGACTTAAGAGATTATAAATATCCCGGATTAGATTTATTAGAATCAATTGGTTCAGACAAAATCATTCAAGATCCGGCAGAACTGGAAAGCAATAAAAATCAAATTATCAATACGCTGAAAAACTACGATATTCAAATTCAACGTATTTCAGCAACTGTAGGACCAACCGTTACTTTATATGAAATTATTCCAGCAGCGGGAGTGAGGATTTCAAGGATTAAAAATTTAGAAGATGATATTGCGCTTAGTCTTGCTGCATTAGGTATTCGTATCATTGCGCCTATTCCGGGTAAAGGTACCATTGGTATTGAAGTACCCAATGCGAAGAAATCGGTCGTAAGCATGCGTACGCTTTTGTCTTCCGAAAAATTTCAAACCAGTAAATTTTCTTTACCTATTGCTATTGGCAAAAAAATTGATAATGAAAATTTCATTGTTGATTTGGCCAGTATGCCGCATTTGTTAATGGCAGGTGCAACCGGACAAGGGAAATCGGTA
>JBMOEQ010000363.1:0-2633 GCA_049314655.1 Ferruginibacter sp.
CCATTGTTCAACCAAATTTATACAGGTGCTATTATAAAAAGCTCTCCACTAAACCCTAAACCTCTAAACTCCTAAACCAAGATTATAAAGTTTCTAAAGTTTATAGAGTTATGCCATTGTTCACCCAAAATTATACAGGTGCTATTATAAAAAACTCCCCACTAAACCCTCAACTCTAAACTTCTAAACATGTTTTAATCCCTCAGCTTCTAAACAAATTTAAAATCATCCCCATTAAATAATCCTTTATCGCTTAGTTTCAAATGCGGAATAACTAATAATGCCATAAACGAAAGGGTCATAAAGGGAGAGGCTAATGTTGAACCCATGATTTGTTTTACGGTTTGATCTATTTCGGTATACGCCGCCGCAACAGCATAGCCATCTTCATTAGTCATTAAACCACCTACCGGTAAGGGAAGTACTTTTTTAATTTGAGTTCCGCTTGTAGGATCGGTATAAACAGCACTAATGCCACCGGTAACACCAATCACAGCATTTACCGCAGCAGTAATACTTTCGTCATCTGCACCAACTGCAATTATATTATGACTGTCATGCGCAACCGTAGATGCAATAGCGCCAATTTTTATTCCAAAATTTTTAATGAATGCAGTAGCAATAGGTGCGGCATGGTATCTATTGATCATGGTTATTTTAAGCATGTCTTTTTCTACATCACTTACAATCTTGCCCGAAACAATTGTTGGCGCAAGCAATAGTTTATTCGTAATGAGTTGTCCATCTAATGCTTCAATTACAGGTATTTCAGTAGCACCGTTATCTTTAACAATAAAGTCTTCGGTAGATTTTGGTACACAATCAAAGGAATTGATGATTCCGGCAGTTGAAGTAGTTATTAAGGATACGCCATTTTCTGCAACTTTTTTACCGTTGATATAAGTTGCTCTTGTGATGAAATCTTTTAAGTCGTTTACTAAAATGAAGTCTGCCGCATCGCCTTCTTGTAATAAGCCCACTTTCATATTGTAGTGTTTCACCGGATTGATACAGGCAGCTTGTAAAACTTTATAAACATCAATACCTCCTGCAACTGCTCTTGCACAAAGTTGATTGATATGCCCCAATACTAAACTATCCGGATGTTTATCGTCGCTACAAAACATCATGTTTTCCCAATGCTCATTTAACAAAGGATAAAGGGCCTCAAAGTTTTTTGCTGCACTTCCTTCCCGTATTAAAATTTTCATACCATATTGCAATTTGTCCAATGCTTCTTCGGCTGTAAAACATTCGTGATCGGTACTTATACCGGCATCTATATATTTTTTTGCATCGGCACCTCTTAATCCCGGGGCATGGCCATCTACCGGTTTGTTGTATTTTTTTGAAGATGCAATTTTTGCCATCACTTCGGCATCATTAAAAAGTACACCCGGAAAATTCATCATCTCACTCAAATAATAAATATCATCCAATTGCAATAGTTTATCTACTGCATCAGCATTTAAACTGGCACCAGCAGTTTCGAAAATGGTTGCTGGTACACAACTTGGCGCACCAAAATGAAATTTAAAAGGAATGGTTTTGCCATTTGCAATCATATATTCTACGCCTTCAATGCCACATACATTGGCAATTTCATGTGGATCGCTGATGGTGCCTACCGTTCCATGTACTACAGCCATTCGTCCAAATTCGCTGGGTACTAGCATAGAGCTTTCAACATGCACATGACTATCAATAAAACCAGGTAAAATATAGGTACTGTTTGCAGGAAGTGTTCCGGCATCAATTGTAGAAATTTTTTCTATCTTATCGCCACTAAAGGTAACGGTTCCGGCAAAAATGTTTTTTTGGAGGATGTCTACGATCCAACCAGATATGCTTGTACTCATGATTCAAAATTTAATTAACAAATGTAAGTTCAGGACAGTGTTTGATGCAATATTTTTTTAAAGTACCTTACATCAAATTTATAATTATGAAAAGTATAGTTCTTTTTGGATGTTTGGTTTTGATGTTGGTTACTGCACAGTTTGCAACAGCACAAACCATCGATGAAATTATCGATAAGCACATAGCTGCAAGAGGCGGAAAAGATAAATTAGCCGGTTTAGTAAGTGTTTATATGGAAGGAAGCCGCGAAATGATGGGCAATGAAGTTTCAGTTAAAGTAACCAAAGTACAAGATAAGTTAAGCCGTACCGATTTTGAAATGGGTTCGGGTAACGGATTTATGTTGGTAACAGATAAAGAGGCTTGGAATTATTTCTCCATGAGAGGTGGAGCCCCTAATAAAATGCCGGAAGATGCTCATGCAGGCATGTTAACAGAATTGGATATTGCAGGACCTTTAGTAAATTATGCGGCAAAAGGACATAAGGCCGAATTGTTGGGAAAAGAAACACGTGATGCTATCGAATGCTATAAAATTAAGCTTACCACAAAAGCAGGTAAAGAAGTTATTTATTATGTAAATGCGGCTACTTCCTTAATTTATCAAACCAGCGCCAAAGGTGGCGGAATGGGGGGTGGTAGAAATCGAAATCCGGATGCAGAAACGATTACAACTTATAAAGATTATCAGGCATTTGATGGTATTCAATTTGCACTTACAGTAGAAATGACGGTAACCGGAGCCGAAACTAGAGGCGGTGGCGGTACTACTT
>JBMOEQ010000364.1:0-2618 GCA_049314655.1 Ferruginibacter sp.
GGTGGTTATGTTTGGAAAGGCACGTGGGTTGGAAATATTGGTATTACTGAGTCCGGTTGCAGGCGTCCATTGGTAACTTATTCCGCCGGATGCTTGTAATTGTGCAGTATCTTGATTGATACAAATGCTTTGATCGGGCCCGGCATTGGGTATCGCCAAAGGAACAACAGTAATTTGTTTATTGGCAGTTGCCACACAGTTTCTACCCCAACGTGTGGTTAGGGTATAATTCGTTGTTGTTCTTGGAAAAGCCCGAGTTATTTTATTGGTTGAATTTTCAACACTACTGGTAGGCGTCCAACTCCAACTTAAATTATTCAAGTAATTGCTTGTTCCCGTTAAGGTTAAAGTATCTTCTTCACAAATGGTGTTTACAGAGGATGTTATTGCTGTAGTTAAATCGTTTTTAGGAGTCACCCTTGTTGAATCTCTGCTTACACATCCATTGGCTACTAAACTTACTATATAAGTTGTAGGCGATGTAGGATATACTAATGGAGTGGAAGTATTTGATCCAATAATATTGGAATTGGGTGTCCAAGAAAAACTGCCTGTACCCGTTGCAGTGAGTTGCAGGGAATCTAAACCACAATATGTTGTGTCTTTTGGAATAACCGCCAGTGCAGGGTTTTCGAGAATTATAATAGAACGTGTAATGGTATCTATACATCCAAACGTATTACCTACAATCAACTGTGTTGTATAGCTTCCGGCATCGGGATAGATGAACGCAGGAGAACGAAAATCGCTGGTATCATCAGTAGCGGTAGTGATGCCAAAATCCCAACGCCAACCGGTTACAACACCATAATCAGTAGTTGTTTCATCTACAAATTGAATGGGTACATTTCTACAAAAAGGAGGGTTTACTCTAAATGAAGGATTAAAACCCGGATATACTTTTACTCTTGCAATGGTAGAATCGCCACAGAGTCCGTTGATAGATACTTTAAGTTTAATGAAATAAATACCGGTATCACTAAAAGTGTGTGTGGGTGTAGCACTGGTAGATGTATTTAACGCACCGGTTGATGGATCACCAAATTCCCATTCAAAATTTGCTCCCGTTGGATTGACAGCATTATTCGAAAAGGTTAATGTAAATCCATCACAGGATAAATACTCAGGATTTAATCTTGCTGCAATGGGCACACAATCTCTTACTCTTATGTGTAATTCTTTTCTCGATTCGCCAACATATATTCCATTGCGATATTCAAATACACAAACCGTTACCCCAAATTCGCCTGAAGCCGAAATATTGGGTGCAACTCCACTGATTAAACCGGTACGTGGGTTGATGGTAACACCAGAACCCATTGGAAATGAACCTGAATATGGGGCAACATAACCTGCAGTGGAATAAGGAGGCGGACCGGCAGGATTTGGTTCGGGACTACCCGAAGTTCCCCCTTCAAAAGCTGTACAAAAAGAATATACCAATGAATCTCCATCCGGATCTACTGCACTGAATGGATACCTGAAAAAACTGCCTCCACATACTACTGCCGTATCATTTACAGGAAAAATTGGACTGCTATTTCTGGGTGCATTAGCAACAGCTGATGAATTACCCGGAATAAGTATGGTATAGGTATTACCTACATTAGCTGAGTTATTGATGTTGTCCATGGCCCCAATTCTGCAACACCGCTGGTAGCTAAAAGTATAACCATTGAGAGAAACGGGTAACTCGTAATTGTTTAATTCGTACGTTACAATTTTATAATAACAGCCCGCTTGGTTACCACTGATACATGGCTCATCACTCAATTTATTTAAAAGAAATTCTGATTTTTTAGCAACCGAAGGATTGGCATATTGTGTACTCGTATTGCCTTGATATATAGTGAAATTAACAGGATCCGAAATTTGTGCACCTGTAGCTTCACAACTCATGTAAATAGTAAGGGTAATTCTATAGCGTAAATTATTGGGGTTGGTAGTACCCGGCCCCAAATACTGATAATTAAAGAAACCGCCTTTAATATGCGCTGCAAAAGCACCCATAGTACAAATCAACAGCAGTAAGAAACTATAAAATTTTTTCATATTCATTTCGGGGAATCAAATATCAGACCTAAAACTTACTAAAATACGTTTTCCGTCTTAATTGAACCTATATTTCATCCTCCATATTTCAATTTTAACAATTTTTCTTGGATATAGTTTGAGATTATATACCAAATACGGAAAATAGGGTGCCGAATGCGTAATTAAGCCAAAAGAAACGCTAATAAATAATTATTACACAAATCGCTTGCCTCCAACATGCCCATATGTGCCACTTCTGGTAATATATGTACATAAGAAACTGGGGGAAGATAAGTTTGCGCTAAACTTTGTGTACTGGGTACCGCTTGATCTAAAAGTCCAATGATGAATAATACAGGTACTGTCGCATTTTTTAAGATGTGCACACGATCGGGCCGGGCAATCATCGCTTCATAATTTTGAACCAACGCTTCCACTGTAAAAGGTTTTGCCTTTTCAATACATGCTTGAACAATAGTGGTGTGATTTTTATTGAAAGCTTCGCTAAACAATCCCGGTATGGCAGTTTTCAAAAATGCCGCTGAACCATTTTCTTGAATAAATTGTATGGCTTTTTTTCGATT
>JBMOEQ010000365.1:0-2606 GCA_049314655.1 Ferruginibacter sp.
CCTAAATTCTTTGCCCTTACGGCTTTGTTCACAACATCTGCGGTATTGTTCCATCCTGCAGGCGGATTTACCCATACCCTTAAACGAATGGTATTCATGCCAAGCGATTTCATTAAGGTCATGCATTCGGTTGCAGTGCCGGCACTATTGTAAAAAAGCACTCCGGTATTTTCCATTTCTGTAACCCAACTTACATCAGCACCTTTTGCAAAATTCGAAACAACAGGAGGCACAACCGGCGGTACAACAGGCGGTACAACAGGGGGTGTAGGAGTAGGGGAACTGCTTTTTTTGCTACATGCTAAAAAGCTCAACGACAGTATCAGTAAATAAAAAATTCTTTTCATATCGTGCAATGTTTTCTTTGAAGCCAAAGCGCATTATGCATTGTGCTTGAAAGATTATTATGATCAAAATGCGTATATAAAATTACTGCATTTAACACAGCTTTTGAGTTAAATCCTTAGTTTAAAAAGAGGTTATTTCTATTTGTCCATTCATTTTTTTAAAAAACTGATGAAAGTCAGAACAATATTGCCCAAAGCGATGTTTTATTCTTTCAAAAATTCGTTTATGGCCAAACCTTCTATTGAATTAATTGAGGCATTACGTAACACTGCTACCCATTTAAAAAATGGCGCCTATTATGCTTGGGGACACCATGGGGCGTGCAATTGTGGGAATTTGGTTCAAACCATTGCTCAATTATCGAAAGAAGATATAGTTACTTATGCGCATAGTGGAATCGGCGAGTGGACAGAAATTGCTCGGGAGTATTGTACAACTACACAATTGCCGCTTGCATTAATCATGCAGCAATTAGAAGCCATTGGGTTAACTCCATCCGATATACACCATGTTGAATATCTTTCAGATAAAGCAGTGTTACATCATTTGCCGGGGGGCTTTCGTTGGCTAAAACGCAATAAAAAAGAAGATGCTATTGCCTATTTCGAATCTTTTGCCAATATGCTCGAAGATCAGTTGTTACAGTCTATGGATATACCTGTGCAATCATTGTTTAAGAATACTGTAAAGGTAAATTTAAAGGAACCGCAAACCCTGGTTGAGAATCTATCTGCATAATGTATATTCGTATAATATGTCCTTTGTGGTGCATTATATTTCCACTTGCTATTACCAACAACTATGCATTTCGACTTCAATTTTTATAGCGCCATCCTTTTAATATTTTTTATTCACGGATTGGTGTATGCAGCTTTATTGTTTAGAAAAAGTAAACAACAAGCTGCATCTACCGATAAATGGTTGGCCATTTTTTTACTCTTATGTACCAGTTATATTTCGCCGTGGATGCTGGGCTTTGCAGGCTGGTACGATACGCAACCCTATAGAGATGTTTTGTTTTATCTGCCCTTGCAACAATTATATTTCATAGGACCGGTTTTGTTTTTTTATGTGCAGCAATTATTAAATCCTTCTTTTCAATTTGGTAAAAAAGAATGGTTGCATCTTATCCCCGGTATAGCTTATTTGTTGTATAATATTGTAATTGTGGTAACCGATAAATTGGTATTGCATCAATATTATTTTTTGGCCGATGGTACCGATCGAGAGTTTGACACTTGGTATCAGGCAACCGGTTTTATATCTATGCTTGTATACCTTATTTTATCTTATCGTTATTATAATTTATACAAACGATTAATGGTACAGGTAATTAGTTTTGCCGATAGCGTTTTGTTTCGATGGATACAGCATTTCTTCATTGCATTTTTAGCCATGCTTGCTATCAATTGTTTTTTTTACATCATGGGGTTATTGTACAAACCTGCAAATATGTATGTAAGCAGTTGGTGGTATTTTTTCTGCTTCTCCATTATATATTATTACATCGCCATTTTTGGATATGCAAATTCGGTAATTGCAAATGTGCCGTTTAAACTCAATTTATTAAACCAGCATCAAGCTTTTTTATTACCATCGGCATCGCCTATACAAAGTTCCAATGCATCCCAAAAAATTGAAGATAGCTATATTGAAATTATTACCGATGAAGTGTATGCGCCTACCGAATCTGCAACCAACGATGCATGGAAAAACAAAATTTTATCCGCAATTGAGCAGCAACAATTGTATACAGATCCCGAGCTTTCTTTGATGCAATTGTCTAAAATTTTACAGTCTAATCCTTCTGTTATTTCCAAAGCCATCAATCAAGGCTTTCAACTAAATTTCAACGATTTTATAAATAGCTATCGAGTAAAAGCGGTGCAGGCATCTATACTAGCAGGCGAGCATAAATCCCAAACCTTATTGGGCATTGCATACAATTGCGGTTTTAATTCAAAAGCCACATTTAATAGGGCATTTAAAAAATCTACTGGTTTTAGTCCAAAAGATTTCGTAGCACAACAATAATATTTTTTGGGCGTGCCCCATTGGGTCGGGCCATTCGCTGCTAGTCCTCATTCCGGTGCCCTCCATTCCGGGCTATACGCTGCTGTCCCTCACGCAACCGCTGCATTTAAATTTTAAATGTTGAATGATTGATGGGGAATTTCAATATTGAAAATTCATTTATTCACCGTTCACAAATCGTTCATTCATTGTGTTTTCTATAAATATGTAATCCCGATGGGATT
>JBMOEQ010000366.1:0-2602 GCA_049314655.1 Ferruginibacter sp.
CAATAGCTTAACACCAGATTATGGCATTCCAAAGAATGTTTTAATTTCTGGTACAGGCACAAATTTATTAATGCCAAATACTTCAAGGGGGGTAGGCGGGAATGTTACTGTATCTACTGGGGCAACAATGACTTTAAGTTCTACTTCTGGTGCCGATCTCTATATTGGAACAAACTATACTGTTAATGCTTCTGCTACTCCTGTGATAAATAATGGTAGAGCAATTTATTTTAATGGTTCCGAAACTAGTAGAGTGGCTAAAATGGGAGGAGGGATAGTGTATATAGATTATTTAGTGGTTAACAAAACCAGTCCGGGTTTATTGATATTAGAAAATTCAGCCGCAACCAGTATTCAAATCAATAGCAATAATGCAACTGGAACGCGTTTACGCATTTTAAATGGAAATATAAATTTAAATGGTCAATCTATTATTTTAAATAGCACGGCTTCAAATGCAACAACAAATATTTCAGTTGGAGGAGGTTCGCAAAGAAGCATAACAGGAACGGGTACCATTAGTATTACTGGTTCTGTTACTGGAAGTGGCTTTGCATCAATGTCGGTGATTGCTGAATCGGTGGGGAGTTCATTATTGTTCGACAATAGTGTAACCATTAACACTGCATTGGGTGTAGATTTTGGTTCATCCGGCATAACATTAATCAATTCTGTTTTTCAAATTAATGCCAATGGTTTTGTAATCGGCAATGCGCCTGATTATGGCAATTCATCTACCTTAATTTATAATAATGGTTCAGGTGGTTACAACAGAAATTTTGAATGGAATACCAATGTTAGTGGAAAGGGTTTCCCTAACCATATTATTGTACAAAATAACACACCGGTTAATCTTGATTTTTATGCTAATACAGGATTAGGAACATCCGGTTATATTGATATCCAATCGGGCTCATCTCTAAGTATGAATAATATGACCAATGGTTTATCCGTAGGTACAGATTTAACTATTGGTGGTACTTTAAATTTATCTAACAGCGCTGGAGGCGATTTAAATGTTGGTAGAAGTTGGAATAGAACTAGTACTGGAGTTTTCAATCAAAATGGAAGAAATGTTACTTTCAATGGGGCTGAAAATGGATCTATAACTGCTAGTGGCGGACAATTATTTTCCCATGTATTTTTAAATAAATCGGCCTTAGCCAATACGGTTACATTGGTAGATAGTGTTAATGTTTCTGATGTTATTGGATTTACTAGAGGTACTTTAAATTTCTCTAATAGAAATGTAACCTTGCTTTCAACAAATAGCATTACTGCAAGGGTTGATCAAATCACTACGCCTTCAAATATTTCCTTAAATTATTCCGGTACAGGTGGATTTGTGGTTGAAAGATATATTCCTATAAACACAACGCCTTCTGCTAGAAGATGGCGTTTAATTACAGCACCATTACAATCAACAGGCGCACCTACAATCAATAGAGCATGGCAAGAAGGTCAATCTAATACCAATAGAAACTCGCCTGTAAATAATAATCCAGGGTATGGTACCACTATCACTAAAAGTACGGTAGCCTCAAATGGATACGATCAAGGATCATTTAATAATCCTTCTATTTATAAGTATTTTAATAATGCATGGACTTCTTTAACTGCAACCAATACCGGAGCCATTACAGATGATGAAGGCTACATGATTTTTATAAGAGGAGATAGAAGCGTAGTAGTATCGGGCACTAATGTTACACCTACTTCTACAACCTTAAGACCAAAAGGTAGAATTCAAGTAGGTACTGTGTCTAAAGCATTAAATGCATCCGGATTTCAAGTTATTGGAAATCCTTATGCTTCTGCTATTTCATTAAATAATACCACCTTTAATGGCCAAAGTCCGGCTACAATAGCTGGTTTAAATTTTTACATTTGGGACCCCAAAATGGCAGGTGCAAGTAATGTAGGTGGTTTTGTAATGTTTACTAGTATAGGAAACGGCACATATAGTGTAACTCCAATAACAACACTTAATGGTTATGGAACAGGGGTAAGTACTTATACAAATGGAGGCATAATAGAATCGGGTAGCGCTTTTATAGTAAATGCATCTGGTGGTAATTTTGTTTTTACTGAAAATACCAAATTAAGCACAAGTTCTACTGTGGGTATTGCCAGTAGACCGACCAGTTACAAAAAAGATAGTTTGCCTATTGGAATGGGTAGAATTTCAGTGAATTTATTATTAGGCGGTACAGACAATGCACCTGTAACAGATGGTGTTGCTACTTTCTATGGAGAATCTTTTGAAAATGATATCAATTGGAGAGATGCACCTAAATTATCAAGTTTTAGTGGTGCCGAACGTTTGATGATAAAAAGAGATACTAGTTTTCTTGCAATTGAGTTTAGGAAACCCCCTAAAACAGATGATACGCTTGCTTTACATTTAAATCGCTTAAATCAATCTACTTATCAAATTAATGTTGATCCGCAGGCCATTGATGAAAAATTAGTAGGTATTTTGGAAGATCAATTCTTAGCTGAAAAAACAGTATTGAATCTTCAAGAAAATTATAAGAAAGCATTTACCATTACATCTAATCCTGCTTCGGGTGCAACTGATCGTTTTAGAATTATTTTTAAA
>JBMOEQ010000367.1:0-2594 GCA_049314655.1 Ferruginibacter sp.
ATGAACTGGAAAAACCAATGGTACTTTTTCTGATATCTCACCCCAAAGTTGCACCAATTTTGTGAGGCTTTCTTTATCATCCACATTTCCTGGACGATGAAATGTCATTACACCATATTTTTGAGGATTAAAATCGGTTCCAATTTCTATGGTTTTATCGTAGTTTAAAAGTTTGAATTTAAGTTCTGTACTTTGTGCTTTTCCCAAGTTAGCCACCAACGAATCAATCATCAAATTTCCGAGCATGTGAATTTTATCAGCAGGAATATTTTCTTTTAGTAGATTATCATCGGCATCAACACTAGTGGTTATAAACACATCACTTATAGCATCTGTAACCAATCGGTTAATTTCTTCGGGCATTGTACGGTCGTTGCTGCGTAAGCCAGCCTCGTAATGAATGGTTTTAATTTCCATCTTCGAAGCAACCAAAGTACAAGCGGCAGTGCTATTGACATCACCTACAACTAACACTGCATCAGGTTTTTCGTCGAGGCATACCTTTTCGAAACCTTCCATAATACGAGCTGTTTGCACTGCATGACTTGCCGAGCCTACTTCCAGATTGATATCAGGAGCTGGAATATTTAGTTCCTCAAAAAACTGTCCAGACATTTTTACATCGTAATGTTGTCCGGTATGCACCAACACAGCCTGTATTGTTGAGTGTCCCTTTAATGCATGCATCAAAGGTGCTATTTTCATAAAATTTGGACGAGCACCAGCTACTAGAATTAGTTTCATATTTAGTTTTGAGTATTGAGTTCTGAATTTTGAATTGTAAAAGCGGTTACTATAAAAACGGTTACAATTGGTATTATTTGAATTTGAATTTGAATTTATATTGATAATCAGGATTTTCTTTCATAACACTCAAACTTTGTGGATAGTTTTCAATAAACCAAACATAAAAAGCTGTTACATCAATTTTATCGTCGAGCATTAACAGTCTCCTTCGTTGCCATTCCTCCTTCAAGTCCTTAATTGACAGCAACTCATCTAATTTTGAAAACATAGCTTCACTATCAGTGGGGATAAAACCAAATGTAAGTTGATATTTATGCTCTTCTTCCTCAAGGTACTCTATTCTATCAACAAATGAATTGCTTCGAATAGATGGTGTACCAAGCATGGCCGCTTCCGAAGTCATGGTTTGGCTATCGCCAATAAACATGGTTGCATAATAAAGTAACGAATGCACCTTTTCAGGGGCAAGTTTTAGTTGATATTTCAAAAATTCCTCATCAATATTGCGTTCGGTAGTAATAAAAACCTTTCCACGTTTCTCAAGAATGGCAATAATTTTTCGTTTGTTTTCGATGGACAGACCTTCAATTCCAACATCATGATGCGCTTTAAACACATTAAAACGCATCACAAAAAACACATCTCCTTCTTTTAATCCAATTTCGGTTAATACCGAAGGGTCAGGTGTAAAACGATTGGGATGAAGATATGCTAGTTCGTGATATCCAGCATAATAGATTGTATCTTTTCGTGCCCGCATTCCCATTAGTGCATCGGGTGATAATATCAACGAAATATAAGGATGTACATATTTCACAATTAATGGTTCAACTTCATCGTCATCGTCATCAAACAACAAAGATGGTATTTTAGTAATCCGAGTTAAAAATGCAGCAGTAATACTACCTATCATCAAATCCACGCGATTGAATTTAACTAAAAGCAAACAACGTAAATTATACCAAACTTGCATTATTGCCTTGCCAAACAGACTATCTTTTTTGGAACCCAACACAATAAATTCAACATCAAATTTAGACAAAAGATAGGTTATTGACTTCACTTTTTTAGTTACTACAATTACTTTATGTCCTTTACCACTTAACTCCTTAATTGTTGCTAACAATTTATATACATGTGCCGGATGCGAAATTTCAACTAATACATTCATTTAATTACACTTATAATTCAATTTATCTATTTCTATTAAAAAGTCTCCAAAACTCAAAACCAGTGCGTGCTATGAAATAAGCAAAAGGTTTATGAACAAGCTCGTATCTTCCATAATTTACAATTTCGCCACCACTTTGCAGTTTGAACTTACGTACTCCATAATCCACATTTGGGTTTCCTGCTCCACCATAATCAAACAATTTATATCCATTTTCAGCCCCCCATTTAATAGTTTCCCATATCAACAAATCGTTCGGGAAATAGGAATAATACTTGGATAAACTTCCAGCATACCAACCATATAAATCATTTTTAAATTTTAGAACAAACCTAACTCCAATTATTACATTGTTGTATTTTAGTTCAAAAAGAAGCAAACAATCATTTTTTGATGCATTAATCAATAAATCAATATTTGCCAATGGTAATTCGGCGCTTTCATATACCTTTTTGATAATATTGTAACCGTTTTGAATTTGTTCAACAGTGATTGAACTATTACTCACATCTACTGTAAGTCCTACATTTATGGCGCTTTTTACTTTCTTTTTGCGACCTTCGTGTAGTTCTTGCCACAGTTTTTCAGTACCTTTGTTTAAATCAATCAGTATATTAAGATGACTTTCAAAAATAAATTTTTTTGCATTCCGTGTTCCGTGATATTTTTTAACTTA
>JBMOEQ010000368.1:0-2588 GCA_049314655.1 Ferruginibacter sp.
GGATGATGATGGTATCCGAAAACAAACAACCACCTGCATTCACCTGCTGCCAGTAAGTTCCGGCCTGGCTAACCGTAAACCCGGGTGTAAGTGATCCGTTTTGCCATAGATAGCTAATGGGTAAGGGAGACGGAATTGCTCCTCCCAGTTGTAAAACTTCTCCGCTACACAATGTGGTATCTGCCCCCAGATAAACTCCATTGACGGGCAATGCAATGTGTACAGTTTTATAAATCGTATCGCTGCGGCAATAGGCGTATAAAATAAGACTTACGTTATAGGTTCCCGTATCGCTGAAGGTATGTAAGGGATGAAACCATCCGGATGTATTGGTTGAACCGGAGGCAATATCTCCGAAATTCCAGCGTAAAGAATCCAGCGCTGCACTGTCGCAAACGGCAGTAAATCTTAAATGTTTACACAGATTTGTAATACTATCCGTAATATAACTTGGCGGAAAAGTATAGGCCGGTAGTTGCACACTGATTGTTTTTAGCACCGTATCGCTCATATTGCAGGGATAATAATAAATTACCTTTATTGTATAATTGCCAGTATCAGAAAACAAATGCACAGGGCTGTACAAAGCCGAAGTATTACTGCCGGATGAAACATCTCCGAAATTCCAACGGATGGAATCTAGTGCTGCACTATCGCAGTTTGGCTTAAACACAATATTTAAACAGTTTTGAGTATAGGTAAAATCAGGAGCTGGTTTAAAGTAACCGGGGAAAAATGTAGGCAGACCAATACTACTCAATTTCCCATTTAAAAAAACACCATTTTTTACAAAATTACAGGCCAAGCCTGCCGAATCGGGAGAATTGATAACACCTACATAAGCATAAAATGCAAAGGCAATGTATATTTTTTTATCGCAAGCTAGCTGAAGAGCATAAGCTTGCTCTGAATAAGTATTCGGGGGTGTATAATTCCAATATAATTCTATACCAGATAAATTAATTGTAACAGGGTTATTAGATGAAATATCGTATTGATAAATGTGTCCGTGTCCTGAACCACCTGAAGCGTATGTAATGTAAATATATTTTTGATTGGGCGAAAATTCTGCATCATAAGAGCCATAATAATCGGGATTGACAAAACCGATGGGAATAGGATTGGATAAAAGTCCGGTGGCATTGTCAAAATCGAATAGGCTAACAGAATGATTTTCGCAACAAAAAACTACTGCAATTTTGCTACCATTGGGCGAAGCCTTCATATAGCCTGCGGTACAGCTCCAAAATAAAGCATTAATAGGTGCCAACGGACCATTTTGGCTAATAACAGGCACCATGTTTAATCCTGTATCACTTAATAAATAAGCCATATATTTATTACTATTGGCTTTGGCAGCAATTATCCACATATCTTTCCGGTTACAATGCTGTACTGCTGTTATCCGCTCGCAACTGCTATCTGCTATCCATACATTTTTTATTGTTACCTTGCCTAAACCATTGTTTTTTTTAGTATTTACAATGCTATACCTAAAACCTTTGTGTGGTGGAAAAAAATTGTAAGATTCATAGGCATCAGTAGTAAAAATATAATAAATAGAATCATTATTAGGCTGTTTTACAACTATGGAAGACTGAGAACTTGAACGATTCCCCAGAAGTCCTGTGCCATTGTCCATTTTAACATGGATTTTATTCCAAACACTCATACCATCTGTATAGAATAATAAATCCCCTATGCTATCGGAAATGGAAGAAACACCCTCTCCAGCACCAATTTTGCCGTTGGTGTCGGCAATTGGAGAGCCGGAAGTAAAATCAATACCGGCTTGCCCTCCGAAATACCAATGCCAGGTTTCTTTTTGAGCCTGGAGGTTCAAAAAGGAAAGCAGAAATACGATATATATGAAAATGGTCTTAAATGACATTTGTTGCTGATTTAGAGAACCCCACCCCAGCCTCCCCTAAAAGGGGAGGTGGCAGAGTGGTGAATAATTATTGGTAATATTGAAAATTCAGAAATATTAATCGTTCAACATAATTTATTTAATAATTTTAATAATTTTTATACCGTTGTTTGTTGATTGCAAGCGGTTTTGTATATTCAACATTCAATGCATTAAACTGGCAATATATACAGCATCACCGCCTTCCCAAGGAGTATAATCGGTAGCAATGAGATAGAGTATAGCTATTTGTTGAGCCGTTAAATCATAGTTGCCTTTGGCAAAGGTAGTAAGATAGATTTCGTTTACAGTTTTACGGTAATAGTCAATCAATTTTGTATCTTGCATAGCAGCAGTTTTTATAGCAGCTAAGCTGTCATTGCCTACTTTTATCAATTCTTCTACCTCTTCTACGATGCCAATATTGCTGGTTTTTTCGGCAGCATAAAATGCTTGGTACAAAGCATCGTCGGTTTCATCCAAAGTTAGCATCGACTCTTCTTGCTTAATGGCACGGTACAACGCATCTTTATCATAAGCCTTATATTGTTCTTCCATTTGGGCGTAGTTGATTGTCGTAGTTATCATAAAACTAAAATACATTTAAATTTTTCATAAAATTAATCAAATTAATTCATATGATGATTTTTATTTTTTTATTGTTTCTTTTAAACTGTGC
>JBMOEQ010000369.1:0-2584 GCA_049314655.1 Ferruginibacter sp.
AGGCGATTTAGAAGCCATTGAGATTTTCTCTGAACTAGTGGCCGATCCCGGAAAAGTAGTGATGAAATTATTTGCTTTTAATTCCGAAAAACATACTTGGGGACCCGAATTATGTAACTCCTCTGTAGAGTTTAATAAAAATTTAAATGGACAATGGGTATCATTTAAAATGCCCAAAATGCATATTCATAAAGGCGATACGTATGGTTTTAAAATAGAAAGCCACAATAGTTTTGTTGGCATGGGAGAAGCCGTAGGTAGTGCTTCGGAACCGCCTTTCCAAACCGGACAAGAATGGAAATTCTCCGATTTGGATCATGTTGGCCATAGTTATAGTTATTTCAGTCTTGCCTTTAAAGTTGATGTAAGGGCATAACAGTTTTAGAATAGATAGATAGATGTATACACCTATTCCTTCATTTTTTAATGCGGGAATGGGTGTTTACATTTTTGCCCTGTTTACACGTACCTTTATTGGGCAAACATTTTATGAAAAAATATACTTCTATCCTCCTTAGCATGATGCTATCCTTACATGTTTTTGCTCAAGAAAACCTACAGCACTATCCGGTGTATGAAGGCACTGATTTAGGATTGACAGTCCGGGATAACTATGTTGCCTTTAAAATTTGGTGCCCACCCGCCGAACAAGTTCAATTGTTATTGTTCGAAAATGATTTAGATGGTGAAGCCTATCAAACCATCAACTTAAAAAAAGATAGCAAAGGCACATGGGCTACTAAAGTGCACACTAATATTGAAAACAAATATTACACTTTTAGAGTATTGATGAACAATACCTGGAGTAAAGATGTAGCCGACCCCTATTGCAAAGCGGTAGGTACAAATGGAAAAAGAGCACAGGTTGTAAACTTACAGCAAACCAACCCACCCCATTGGGAAAAAGATACCCGTCCGCCCTTTCTATCACCAACGGATGCCATCATATACGAATTGCATGTGAGAGACATGACCATTCACCCTTCTTCAGGAGCCATAGCCAAAGGTTTATTCAATGGGTTAGCCGAAGAAAATACCCAAAGTGATAAGGGTATTGTTACCGGCATTGCACATTTAAAAGCTTTAGGTATTACACATGTACACTTATTACCGGTTTTCGATTTCAATAGTGTTGATGAAAGGAAAAACAATCAATACAATTGGGGTTACGATCCGCTACACTATAATGTTCCCGAAGGTTCTTACAGTTCTAATCCCTCCGATGGCGCCACTCGAATTAAAGAATTTAAAGCATTGGTGATGGCTTTTCATCGCAATGGCATTAGGGTAATTATGGATGTAGTGTATAACCATACTTCGCAAGCGCAACAATCTTTATTCAATGTTTTGGTGCCCGATTATTATTTCAGGCATAAAGCAAACGGACAGTTTTCGGATGGCGCAGCCTGTGGTAACGAAACCGCCAGCGAAATGCCTATGATGCAAAAATTCATGATAGAAAGTTTAGTTTATTGGACCAACGAATATCATATAGATGGATTTCGATTCGATTTAATGGGCCTCCATGATATTGCCACCATGAATAAAATTTCGGATACCCTGCATCATATTAACCCCACGGTTTTGTTATATGGCGAAGGGTGGACAGCAAGCGAAACGCCACTTCCCGAAAAAGATCGAGCCTTAAAAAAACATGCCAATCAATTGCACAACATTGCTGTTTTTGGCGATGACTTACGCGATGGCATCAAAGGCAGTGTATTTGATTTTAACGATAAAGGTTTTGCAAGTGGAAAAACACTCAATACAAGTTCTGTAAAATTTGGAATTGTAGCGGCAGGCTATCATCCGCAAATTGATTATAGTAAAGTTAATTATTCAAAAGCGCCCTATACCAACACCCCCGCACAAACGATAAGTTATTGCGAGTGTCACGATAACCATACTTTGTACGATAAATTAAAAATTGCTTGTCCTACAGCAACAGAAACCGAACGTATACGTATGCAAGAACTTGCACTTACCATTGTACTAACGGCACAGGGTATACCATTTTTACATGCCGGCACCGAAATGTTGCGCAATAAAAAAGGCATAGAAAATTCGTACAATGCAGGAGATAGTATCAATGCCATTGATTGGAATTTAAAAGCACAACATGCGACAACGCTTCAATACATCATCCAATTAATTCAACTCCGAAAATTACATCCGGCGTTTAAAATGAAATCGGCGCAAGACATTGCTAAACATTTGAAGTTTCTTGAAAATGTTCCCGATGGCATCATTGCGTTTACATTGAATGGCGCTGCCGTTGGCGATTCGTGGAAAAATATTTTAGTTGTATTCAATGGAAGTGGAAGCCAACAATATTTCGATTTACCCGAACTACCGTGGAAATTTGTTTTGGGCAACGATCCCGATAAAGTGCAACAAATCACCCATACCAATCGCTTATATATTGGTAGTTATAGTGCGGCAATTTTTAATGCGGAGTAAAGGCACTATCGGCATGGGTGCTATACCCATCAGCGGTTCCGGCTATACGCTACAAGTACGGCACATGCCGACGCGCAAGCCTCACCGGGCTTTTCGCTGCTATCCGGCAGTGTGTCTGCTGTGG
>JBMOEQ010000370.1:0-2556 GCA_049314655.1 Ferruginibacter sp.
TTCATTATATTTGAATACATCTATTGTAAATCACCCGCCAGCTTTTTATAATAGATAAATCCACCTTACCCTTATAAACAGATTGCCTGCCGCATTAACTTTCAAAATCAACTGCTATGCAAACAAGCGAGCTGCTTCAGAATTATCTGGTAGATGCAAACACATGGGATGAAATGTACGCCGATGCTTCGGTTCGCGAACATTATAAAACTGCTGTTGAATTTTTGCAACAACTCAATATTGACGAACTCAATAAAAGAGAAGAGTATGCCAAAAGGCTTTTCATGAGCCAGGGTGTTACCTTCACGGTATACAGCAGTGGCGAAGGCATTGAAAAAATATTTCCTTTCGATATTATTCCACGTATTATAACTGCAACAGAATGGGATTTTATTGAAAAGGGCATCAAGCAGCGCCTCAAAGCACTCAATCTTTTTCTAAAAGATATCTATAGCAACCAATTCATCATCAAAGACGGAGTTGTTCCGGCAGAGATGGTGTACAGTTGTCCGCATTACCTCCGCGAAATGCACAACTTTCCGGTGCCTTACGATATTTATGTTCACATTTCCGGAATCGATTTAATTAGAGATAGCGATGGCTCTTTCTACATCCTTGAAGATAATTTACGTACCCCCAGTGGCGTAAGTTATATGTTAGAGAATAGGGAAATTACCAAACGCATCTTTCCTTACCTCTTACCCAAAAGCAATGTAAGAAGCGTAACCGAATACCCTACTATTTTACATAGAAATTTAGTATCGTTATCGCCCCGCCACATTCCTAATCCTACGGTTGTTTTATTAACACCGGGCATTTATAATTCGGCCTATTTTGAACACACTACTTTAGCTCGATTAATGGGCGTTGAATTGGTGGAAGGCAGTGATTTGGTGGTAGACAATCATAAAGTATTTATGAAAACCACCAGCGGCTTACAACAGGTAGATGTAATTTATAGAAGGGTAGATGATGAGTATTTAGATCCGCTGGTATTTAAACCCGGTAGCATGTTGGGTGTTGCCGGATTAATGAGCGCCTACAGAAAAGGTAATGTAGCTATAGTAAATGCCGTGGGCAATGGCGTGGCCGATGATAAAGCCGTATATACTTTTGTGCCGGCCATGATTCGCTATTATTTAAATGAAGAGCCTTTATTAAAAAATGTACCCACTTATCAACTCAGCAATGCAGAAGAACGCGATCATGTTTTTAAAAATGTAGAACGTATGGTGATTAAAAAAACCAACGAAAGTGGCGGCTATGGTATGTTAATGGGCAATGCTGCAACCGAAAAAGAAATCACCGAATATTTGGCGGAAGTTATTAAAGACCCCCGTCAATTTATTGCACAACCTATCATCAGTTTATCTTCTGCCCCTTGTTATATGGGCGGTAAATTACAACCCCGCAGAGTAGATTTAAGGCCCTATGCATTGTGCGGACCCGATGGTATTGAAATTGTTCCCGGTGGATTAACACGTGTAGCCTTAAGAGAAGGTTCCATGGTAGTAAATTCATCGCAAGGGGGTGGAAGTAAAGACACTTGGGTATTAGCAACCTAATGTAGAAGTAGAATTTGAAACTATAAATAGAAATTATGCTGAGTAGAGTAGCAGACAGTTTATATTGGATGAGCCGGTACATGGAACGTACCGATGGTATTTTGCGCATGTTAAAAATTAACTACGCCTCATCTCAAGATGATATTCATGAATTTTCTTGGGCGCCGGTATTAAAATTGTTTACATTTTTAAATGATGATGATGCAGCCAAATTGGCACACGATACAAGAGGGGTTTTACAATACATAGTGTTTAATAAAGATAATCCAAATTCAGTTTTTAATACGGTAACGCAGGCACGCGAAAACGGAAGAAGCGTTCAAGATCATATCACCAAAGAAATGTGGCAATGCCTCAACGATTTTTATCATACTTTGCGCCAACCGCAATTGGCCGAACGTTTACAAAATGAAGACCCTATTTCGGTATTGGATATTTTAATTCGTCAAGGTCTTTTGTATTTTGGTACCACCGATGTTACCATGGCTAGGGGCGAAGGCAATGCATTCATCAATATTGGAAAATATATTGAACGTGCTATACAATCGGCCGATATTTTAGATGTAAAATTCAGCAACCTCAATGAAGATGCCGATAAAACTTCCGACACAACGTATTGGAAATATTTATTGATGTCTATCTCGGGTTACGAATTGTATTTAAAAACCTATCGCAGTGGTTTTGAAGCCAGAAATGTAGTTGAACAAATTGTATTGAACGATCAATTTCCCCGCTCAGTTTTGTATTCCATCAATAGATTGCATCGATATTTTGAACGATTAAAAAACGACAGAAATGCTGCCGCTTTTAATGAAGTAGATTTTATGATTGGTAAAATTAAAAGCAGGGTTCGGTTTTCAACATCCGAAAGCATTTTTAATGAAGGCCTGCATAATTTTTTATTGGAAACAAAATCTTCCTTACACGAAATTGGCAACACTTTAAATAAAAATTATTTCGCGTACCTCTAATGCTTATAAAATAGAAAAAT
>JBMOEQ010000371.1:0-2530 GCA_049314655.1 Ferruginibacter sp.
TCAGCAATGGATATCCGTAAAGAAAAAATCCGCGAAGCATTACAAACTTTTGAAAGTTTAGAGCACCGAATGGAAAGCGTGGGCACCATTAAGGGGATAGAATTTATTAATGATAGCAAAGCCACTAATGTAAATAGCACTTGGTTTGCTTTAGAAAGTATGGAAAAACCAGTGATCCTTATTTTGGGTGGTGTTGATAAAGGCAATGATTATGGGTTAATTAAAGAGCTTGTACAAGAAAAAGTAAAAGCCATTGTTTGTATGGGCGTTGATAACCGTAAAATTCATGAAGCTTTTGGCGATTATGTTTCATTGATGGTAAATACCGAATCGGCACAAGAAGCAGTACAAGCTGCATTTCATTTTGCAGATAAAGGGGATGTAGTACTATTAAGTCCGGCATGTGCAAGTTTCGATTTATTTAAAAATTATGAAGACAGAGGCAAACAATTTAAACAAGCAGTAAAAGCATTATAAAATTTTGCGCTAACGCGTTCATGGAAGAAAAGCTCACCATACGATCAATATTAAATCCCGAAATTGGGACCAACCTTGCAAGCAAAACTAAAGGCGACCGAGTAATATGGGCATTGGTTATCATGCTCACTATATTCAGTTTGTTAGTAGTGTACAGCAGCACAGGTTCATTGGCGTATAAGTACAGCAAAAGCACCGAAAGTTTTTTATTCAAACAATTTGCTTTCATCATTATTGGGGTATTGGTTATTTATTTTGCACACCGAGTAAACTATACCATTTACTCTCGTATTGCAACCATTTTATTTTTAGTTTCTATTCCATTGCTTATTTATACTTATTTCTTTGGTATGAAATTGAATGAAGGTAGCCGATGGATAAAACTGCCGGTAATTAACATGACATTCCAAAGTTCCGATTTAGCAAAATTGGCTTTGTTTATGTATTTGAGCAGGCAAATCAGTCGCAAGCAAAAAGTGATTAAAGATTTCAAAAAAGGATTTCTCCCCATCATCATTCCGGTGTTTATTATTTGCGCGTTGATTGCGCCGGCAAATCTATCAACTGCTATTTTGGTTGCCGGAACCAGTATGATACTCATGTTTATTGGTCGAGTTAATACCAAACACATGATACTAACGGTAGCCATTGCACTCATTCCGTTAGTGATGTTGATTGGGGTAGCGGTAAAATATTACGATAAAACTGAGCATAAATCAAAAGATTTACCAGCATTATTTTCGAGTGGAAGGGTGCCCACTTGGATAGGTCGTATTCAAACTTTCATTTATAGCACAAAAGAGAGTTCTAACGAAAAATTATATCAAATCAATCAAGCAAAAATTGCTATTGCCAATGGTAGTTGGTTTGGCTTAGGGCCTGGAAATAGCAATGCCCGTAATTTCTTGCCACATTCGTACAGCGATTTTATTTATGCAATCATTTTAGAAGAATATGGATTGGCAGGTGGTGCATTTATTGTATTTATCTATTTGCTTTTCTTGTATCGATGCATTCGGCTTTACCAAAAATGTCCCTATGCATTTGGTGCATTTTTGGCCTTGGCATTGAGTTTTACATTGGCAATTCAAGCCTTTGCCAATATGGGTGTAAATGTGAATTTATTTCCCAATACTGGAGTTACACTGCCTTTAGTGAGTATGGGCGGTAGTAGCTTTTTATTTACCTGTTTATCTATTGGTATTATACTTAGTGTGGCCCGAAATGTGGAATCATTAGAAGGAGAATCGGCTAATGCCGAATTGGCTTTAGCAACAAAAGAAACAACTGAAAAAACAACACCAACAGAAAATAAAGATTAATCAATAAAAATTTGAATTCAACAATATAAATGACCGATACGCTTTTACATACTACTTCATCTACTTCCGGAAAAAATCCGTTGAAAGTAATTGTTGCCGGTGGTGGTACAGGCGGACATATATTCCCGGCCATAGCTATTGCGAACGCAATCAAATCAATTGCACCTGATACACAATTTCTTTTCATTGGTGCCGCAGGTAAAATGGAAATGGAAAAAGTACCGCAAGCAGGGTATTCAATTGAGGGATTAGATATTGCCGGATTTAATAGAACGCACTTGATCAAAAATATCGGTTTGCCTTTTAAATTGTTGAAAAGCTTTTTACAAGTTCGGCGCATTTTTAAATCGTTTAAACCCGATGCGGTTATTGGTGTGGGTGGATACTCGAGTTTTCCGGTGTTGAAATTTGCACAAACAAAAGGGATTAAAACTTTTATCCATGAGAGTAACTCTTTTGCCGGTAAAAGCAACCAGTTACTGGGTAAAAAAGCAACCCGCATTTATGTGGCGATAGATGGTATGGAAAGATTTTTTCCTGTGAATAAGATTTTGGTTTCAGGAAACCCGGTGCGTAAACTCATTGCCGATAATCCTATTTCTAAAGATGCTGCAGTACGTTTCTTTGGATTAAATCCGGCCAAAAAAACCATACTGGCGGTAGGAGGAAGTTTGGGTGCCAAAAGCATCAATGAAGCTATTGATGAACATGTAGATTTATTTATAAATAAC
>JBMOEQ010000372.1:0-2515 GCA_049314655.1 Ferruginibacter sp.
TTGAATACAATGGTGGAATTGAAGTAGAATCGAACATTACTACTTGGTTAGAATAATCTTTGGTATCAAACAAAATAGTGTCTTTGTTAGATCCTTTATAAACTTGTTGAAAACTGATTTCCATGAATTCGCCATTCTTAATTTTCGGACCTTTACCATTCGAAATCACTTTATACTGTACTCCAGATTCTGCCTTCTTGAAGGGTTCATTACATCCGGCTAAAACTAAAGCCGCACAGGCAAAAAGATAAAAAACTTGCTTCATTTGTATGTATTTAAAATTGATAGTTACTGAGTTGATCTTGATTGGCTTTCATGGCTTCAACGAAAAGTTTCACCACAAAATCAAAGGGTTCTCTGTTTTGTCCACCGGCTGCATTAAAATGCCCGCCTCCATTAAAATAAGTACGGGCAAATGTATTTACATCAAACCCCTCTTTACTTCTAAACGAACTTTTTCTTTCTTCCCCTCTATCTATAATGATAGCTGCCAATTTGATTCCTTTTATACTTAACGGATAATTCACTAAACCTTCGGTGTCGCCGGTTTTTACATTAAATTTAATTAAATCGGCTTGAGGAATGGCAATTAAAACGGTATTATATTCGTAAAATACTTCCATTCTATTGGCTAAAACATGTCCAATAAAACGTAATCTACCTTCTAAGAAATTATCGAATAATGATTCATGAATGGCACTATGGTCTATCCCAGTTTCCATTAAACGAGCAACCATACGATGCACATTTGCCGAAGTAATAGGAAATCTGAATGAACCAGTATCTGTCATCACCCCTGTATATAAACTTTGGGCTATATTTTGATCAATAATAGCATCGCCACCTGCGGCAATAATAAAATCATAAACCATTTCGCAGGTAGAACTTTTGGAGGTATCGCTAATACCAAAGCCAAACATTTCGGTTTGAGGTTCGCGATGGTGATCGATGAGCACCCTTGTACCTTTTGCAGCTGCTAAAGCCTCTTCCATTCTTTTCGTTCTGCTTAGGGTGTTAAAATCTAAACAGAAAAGATAATTCGCTGCTTCAATTTTTGCATTTGCAGCAGCAGTTTGTGCCTCATAATCCAAAACAAATTGTGTTCCCGGCATCCAAGCTAAAAAATCGGCCCAATTGGTAGGCGAAATAACGGTAACATCATGCCCTTTTAAAGTAAGGAAATGGTATAGCCCCAAAGAGGAGCCCATCGCATCCCCATCGGGTTTTTGATGTGTTGTAATTACTACCTTTTGAGGTGTTTCTAACAGCGGGAATATGTTTTCAATTGTTTGCATAAAGCGGCGCAAAAGTAGGTTAAAGTTTCGAGTTATATAGATATCCACATCGAGTTCTGTAAGAATATAGCAATTTTTTAGCTTTTTAAGCCTTATAAAAAAAGTAAAGCATGTATCTTTGCGCCACAAAATTGAAACAATGAGCAACAGAACATTTACCATGATTAAGCCGGATGCTACTGAAAAAGGCTATACCGGAGCAATCTTAGAAAAAATTAATGGCGCAGGTTTTAGAATCGTAGCCATGAAAATGCTTCACCTTTCTGCAACAAAAGCAGGTGAATTTTACGCTGTACATAAAGAAAGACCATTTTATGGCGAATTGGTAGAATTTATGAGTCGTGGTCCAATTACTGCAGCCATCCTTGAAAAAGACAATGCAGTAGAAGATTTCCGTAAACTAATTGGTGCTACTAATCCAGCTCAAGCAGAAGAAGGCACCATTCGTAAATTATATGCAGCTTCTATTGGCGAAAATGCCATTCACGGAAGTGATAGTGATGAAAATGCACGTATCGAAGGAGATTTCTTCTTTAGTAAATTAGAGCAATTTTAATCTACTGATATAAAATTTTACAACCGTCTCCTTTTGAGGCGGTTTTTTTATGTATTGTAAGCAAAAAAAAGAGGAAGCCATAAGCTTCCTCCCGGGATTTCCACTTTTTGCTCAAAGGGAAAAAGTACTGAATTGTTTATTTCAACAGTTCCAATACAATACTGTTATAGGCACCAAGTTTAAATTGAGCCATTGTTCCGGTTTCTCCGGTTAGTACATTTTTATATGTTTTAAAATTTGAAGTTATATCTGCAAATTTAGAAGCAGGAACTGTTTTTTCACTATTGGTTGTATTCATTACTACCATAATAGTTTGCTTATCATCGTATCTGAAATAAGCATATATACCATCTTCCGGAATAAACTGCATCATCTTTCCATAACAAAGTGCTGAAGATGTTTTTCTAAAATTCGCCAGTTTTTGAACTTGGGTGAAAATTTCTTGATCTTTTGCAGTTCTTCCACTTAATTCAAATTTATTCAAAGAATCGCCTGTCCATCCTCCAGGAAAATCTTTACGCACATAGCCATCATTAGGACTGGTAAATCCGGTTGTAGCAAACTCCGATGTATAATACATTTGAGGAATGCCTCTGCAAGTAAATAGCCAAGTTAAAGCAGTTTTATATTTAGTTTAACCAGATTTAAAATCATCTCCAACTAT
>JBMOEQ010000373.1:0-2494 GCA_049314655.1 Ferruginibacter sp.
TTCCGGAAAACTTTAAGCCTTTGCGCAAAGTGGATAAATTGCTTCAGGATAAAATTAAATTGTATAACGACGAACAAAAGATTGATTGGGCTACGGCAGAGTTATTGGCATATGCAAGCATACTCAATGATGGTAATGATATTAGAATGAGTGGCCAAGATGTTAAGCGCGGTACTTTTAGCCATCGTCATGCAGTTATTTATGATGAAAATGACAACCGAGCGCACAATCGATTAGATCATATTAAACCTAACCAAAGTCCGTTTAGAATATATAACTCTTTATTAAGCGAATATGCGGTTTTAGGATTTGAGTATGGTTATGCTATGGCTAATCCGCAAGCATTGGTAATTTGGGAAGCACAATTTGGCGACTTCTGTAATGGGGCACAAACCATGATAGATCAATTTATTGCCGCTGCAGAAACCAAATGGCAACGTATGAATGGTTTGGTGATGTTATTACCACATGGATATGAAGGACAAGGACCCGAGCATAGCAGTGCCAGAATGGAACGTTTTTTACAAATGTGTGCCGAATTAAATATGGTAATTACCAATGTTACTACAGGGGCTAATTTATTCCATTTATTAAGAAGACAGTTGGCTTGGTCGTTCCGTAAACCATTGGTTAATTTTTCACCTAAGGCTAATTTAAGACATCCGGGTAGCTATAGTTCCATTTCCGCATTTACTGAAGGTGGTTTTAAAGAAGTAATTGATGATGCATTTATCAGCAATCCGGATGCTGTTACAAAAGTATTATTTTGCTCAGGTAAAGTATATTTCGATTTGGCCGAAAAACAAGCTAAAGAACAAATAAGCGATACCGCAATTATCCGATTAGAACAAATTTATCCATTACCTCAAAAACAGTTAGAAGCACTCTATAAAAAATACCCTAAAGCAATTTGGCATTGGGTTCAAGAAGAGCCATTGAATATGGGAGCGGCTACATTTTTACGGATGAATTTAAGGCAAATTAATTTCAGTATTATCAGTAGGCCCGCAAGTGCAGCAACCGCTACAGGATATGCTAAAGTTCATGCCGCTGAGCAAGCTGCAATTGTAAAGGCAGCATTTGAAATTTAAGCTTAATTATATCATTTGTTAAGTCGGATTGTATTCTACAATTCGACTTTTTTTTATACCAAATATTCGGTACAAACATTATCGGTTAATACCTATTAAAAAAGAAAAACCCCGCTCAAGGCGGGGTTAAATCTGTAGAATAAATCTACACTTTTTGCTCAATTCTTCATTAATTCGCTTTTACAACCGGAACAGTTTTAATATCGGTTCCTGCTTGTACTTTAAGCATATAACTTCCAGCAGCAAGTGCGCTCATGTTGATGCTTTTAACATTCAATCCTTTAAAGCCTTGCATTTGTGTATGTTGAACTTGTTTGCCAGCTGCATCATTTATTGTAATGAGCACTTCAGCATCTTGAACTAAATCAAGAGAAATATTTGCATTATTTTTTACCGGGTTAGGATAAACTGCTAATGCAATACCTTTTCCATCTAACCTTACACTACGGATTTCGGTATAAACAGAAACACCATCTTTATCAATTTGCTTGATACGATAGTAGATAACACCACCATTAGCACGAAGGGTTGATAAATTTAAATCAGTTAAATCGTATGTATTGGTAGAGCTTCCGTTGTTTTTAGCACGAACAGTAGCCACTTTTGAAAAATTGGTGCCATTTAAACTTCTTTCAATTTCGTAACGATCGGTAATCGCACTTTCATTTTCTACAGCCCAATTCAACAAAGCATTGTCGTTTCTTTTAGTAGCAGAAAAGTTAGTAAAACGAACAGGTACCGGAGCTGATGCTAAAGGTAAAAAATAGAATGTAGAACCTGCAGGACCAGCACTAGTAGCAGTAGAAGGGAAGAAATAGTTACTCAAACTTGCTGGGCGAAGTTCATTACCATTTTCACCGGTAACTGCTAAATAATAACTTGATTCATCATCTTGATGTATTAAAGTTAAACCAAGTGTTGATGGATCTGCAGAAAGGGTAACATTGAAAATTTCATATTCTTGTCCTGCAACATATGGTGTAACTGTAGAGATAAGCGCAGGTGCAGTATAAATAAAGTGGTCAGTATTAAAACCAGGCAATAAATAAGCTGCATTGTTTCTTTCAATTTCCCATTGTCCGGAGCCTAAAACACCAGAAGATTGCATACCAGGGAAATTCGTAGTATTAACAGTTAATGCACTGTAAGTAAATGCAGGTGTTCCTGATGGATATCTAACAAAGAACTCAATGGTAGAAAATCCTGAAGAGAAACTTGCATTTGGTTTCAATAAGAACGACAATTTACTGCCAGAATAATTAAACGATGCTTGGAATGAATTCTGAGCAAATGCCGTTGTTAATGCAAAGACTAAAAAAATGAATGATATAAATATCTTTTTCATGCTGTATGTTGTTTAAAAAAAAACCACCCAGCAACCTCCTTAATCTGCAAAGAATATG
>JBMOEQ010000374.1:0-2494 GCA_049314655.1 Ferruginibacter sp.
TAAAATAGATTTCATCTTTTTCTGGGTCTACTATTACAGGAGCTGTACACCAATTTTTAAACCAGTTGGGGCCACCCTGTCTGTCTAAAACCATGTTCCAATCTACCCAACCATCAACCCAATTGTTTAAACACCCTATAATATCAGTTGCATAACGATTAACCGGTGCATATTTTGGGTGTAGGTACTTGTCTTTTTCCGGTGCCCAATCCCAACCCCAATCGGTTGCTTCTTTATTCCAATACCAAGCATCATCATTCCAATGTGGAATTTCTGAATCTACACATGCTTCTGTTTGAATGAGGTATTTATTAGGTGCTTTTTTGTGTGCATATTGCAAAGCATCGGGGAATACTTCATACGTACTTTCATACCAATGAATGGCAGTGCCGGCATAATATTTAGACGTTTGTTCATCTTTATACATAGCGTCTACCCATTCTTGTAAACCTCCTCTGTTTTGGTCATAGCCTAATATTTTTACATCAGCTTTTCCATGAGCTGCTAATGTTGGTCCTAAATGATGTTGAACGAAATGCGTCATTTCATCCGGAGAAAATAACATGCTTTCCCAATTATTACCATTTCCCAACGGCTCATTTTCTACAGTTAATCCCCAAATACTGATGCCTTCTTTTTGGTAAGCATCAATGTATTTAGAAAAGTACAAAGCCCATGTATCATTATATTCGGGTAACAATTTTCCGCCAACCCATTTTTTATTGTCTTTCATCCAAGGCGGGGCAGTCCAAGGTGAAGCAATAATTTTAAACCCTTCTTTAGAAATTGATTTTGCTTCCAAAATTGCAGGTATCAAATTATTTTTCTTGTCTTCTTCAATAGAAAAATTATCTAAATTTTTATCGCCATCAACCATAGCATAAGCATATTGCTTTAAAGAAAAATCACAGGAATTAATATGCGTGCGGGTTAACGTGTAGTTGGCGCCTTGTTCACTAAAATATGCATCTAATATTTTTTTGCGATTTGCTGCACTTAGCCTATAAAGCAAATGCGCCGAAGATTCGGTAAAAGAACCTCCAAAGCCGGTAATGGTTTGAAATTTTTCTTCGGGGTTGAGGCTAACTGTTACTAAACTTTCATTTAAAGAAAATTGAGTAATTGGTTTCAAGGAATTACCCTGTGCAGAAGTTTCATAAACTTCAACATTTAAATTATTTATTACTTCATTCCCGATAATTGAAAAAGCCATAATAAACGGAATTATCAAAAATTTAATCAGTTGGATAAAAGCATTAAATTTTTTCATTACTTTTTATTTTTTTAGCAATGCAGCAGGCGTTTTAACATCCAGCCATAAACTATCTGTATTGCCATTGTATGTTTTAGTGATGGGACTACCATTTCGGGTTAAACCTTTAAACATGCCTTGATCTACCTGCTCCCAAAGTGCATACTTGGCCTGTCCTTGTAAATTGATTAGTCCAAAATGATTTTCTGATCCCAATGCATTTTTGTTGTCTTTCCATTGCTCATCAAAAGCTTCAAAATAAAAGAGCGTAATTTTTTCTTTCTCGGCCCAAGTATTCATGAGTTTGTAATACACTGCCGATTTGTATTCATCTGTAGCTTTTGAACCGGCATTACCATACAACTCGCTGGCTAAAGTAGCCCATCCGGTTTCACCAATATGTATCGGTTTTTTTACACCCAACGAATGCATATAATTAGATACGCTGGTATACTGTTCAATGGCATAATCTCGTGCCCGAATCATAGCAGCATCAATTTGTGCTTTTTCTGATAATTGTTTTTCATTTTCTAAAACGCCCCAAAATGTAGGGTGGTAATGTGTGTCGTGCATAGGATAAGTATGCATAGAAATGTAATCAACGGCTTTTATTAATTTATTTAAATCTTCTACATGATACTCTTTACCACCTCCACCCCAAGACGCAAAATTATCTGAGCTGGTTATCCATAAATCTTTAGGTAATTTTCCTTGCTGCTTTAAATCTTGCAGATAATTTACCCATTTTAAAATAATGCCTGGGTCTACATAATAAGCCCATGCCCATTTTACCATCGCTTCATTGCCTACCGCAATAATCTTAACAATATCTGGATATTCATTGGCCAATTTTACCGCTTCTGTAATTTCTACCGAGTTACGTTCGCTATCTTCATTACGAATAGGTGTATTGGCTGTCCAAGAATTTTTTGCATCAATCCATGCGCCCAACATCACGTACATTTCAAACCCGGGATCTGCTTTCTTTAAGAGGCTAATGGCTTTTAATAAATTAGCTGCTTCTGTGTGATGCACATTATAGGTTCTTAAAACTTTTATGTGCATGGCCGACAGAATTCTCAAATCTTCGGTTATTTGAGCAATGGTAGGTTCAATATCTCTCGTTTTATCTCGGTATCCGCCATAACAAATACTCTTATAATTGTTATTGCCTAATATTTGCTCGGCAGTAATATTTTTTGAACCTGCATTTCCAGTAATCTTATGATTACAGGAAATGAA
>JBMOEQ010000375.1:0-2486 GCA_049314655.1 Ferruginibacter sp.
ACAACATCTTTCCTAAGAAACCCCTTAAGAAATCTTCATCCACATCTTTAACATAAGGTGGTACAAATTGACGAAGCCAATCTAATAAATTCAATGAACCCGTAAAAAATTCGGAGTTATCATTGGGTAAATAAGCCGAAGTAATGGTTGAACCCCATTCGTATTTGCCATTATCGGGTTGTGCTTTTCCGGTAATGATTTCGAAGAAAGTGGTTAGTGCTAATGGATTTCTACTTAAAAATGCAATTTTTTGCCCTTTTACAATATCAAAATTGATGTCTTTAAATAAAATTTGTCCATCATTAGAAGCCGATAATTTTTCAATATTCAAAATCTGGTTACCCACTTCACGCTCGGGTTTGAAAATGATACCCGGATATTTACGATTACTGGCAGTAATATCTTCAAATACAATTTTCTCTAATGCTTTTTTTCTTGACGTTGCTTGTTTCGATTTAGATGCATTGGCACTGAATCGAGCAATGAAGTCGAGCAAATCTTTCTTTTTCTCTTCTAATTTCTTATTCTTATCGGTAGCCTGACGAGCAGCCAATTGAGAGCTTTCGTACCAGAATGTATAGTTACCGGAATAGATTTTGATTTTTTGTTTATCAACATCCGCCACATGCGTACAAACGGCATCTAAAAAGTGACGATCGTGACTCACTACAAGAACAATATTTTCGTAATCGGCCAAGAAATTTTCTAACCAACTGATGGTTTCTACATCCAAGTTATTGGTAGGTTCATCCAATAATAATATATCCGGATTACCAAATAAAGCTTGTGCTAACAAAACCCTTACTTTAACATTCGCAGGAATATCTTGCATCAATTGTTGGTGCATTACTTCGGGTACACCTAATTCGTTTAAGAATTGCGCTGCATCACTTTCTGCAGTATAGCCACCCATTTCGCCAAAATCGTGTTCCAATTCACCTGCACGCATACCATCAGCTTCACTAAAATCTTCTTTAAGGTAGATGGCATCTTTTTCGATCATCAAATCCCACATTTTACGATGCCCCATCATTACGGCATGTAAAACAGATACTTCATCAAATTCAAAATGATCTTGCTTTAATACGGCCATACGTTCGCCAGGCGTAATGCTTACGGTTCCTTTATTGGGTTCAATATCGCCACTTAAAATCTTAATAAAAGTAGATTTTCCGGCTCCATTAGCTCCAATGATACCATAACAGTTACCCTTAGTGAAACTGATATTTACTTCATCGAACAACACCCTTTTGCCATAGGCCAGGGTAACATTATTTACTGTAATCATAATTAAAAAAGTGTGCAAATGTACAATTAGATTTCCGATAATCCCTTCCCTATTGTATTTCCTTTCATTAAAAAAAAATTATGAAAGATTTATGTAATTGAAAAAAAAGAAGCATCTGTTAAAAAAAACAATGTTTTATGAAATTAGTAAGCACAGTAACCTTGGTATTGCTTAGTTTTTTAACACAAGCACAGGATACCGCAAGAACAGAAGCCGGATTAAAATCGGCCACCGTATATTTTGGCAACGGCGCCGAATTAACCCATGAAGGGAAAGTAACTATCACGCCCAATACAAGGCAAATAGTCATCAACAAACTGAGTAATCATTTAGATTTGAATAGTTTACAAATAAACCTTCCAGAGCAAGTATCCTTACTGGCTCAACAATTCAACATCTTTACTCCACCTGCACCTAAGGTTGAAAAAAATCCGTTAGAAGCCAAAATGTACGATAGCATTAAAGCTTTTAATAAAGTCATCAAACGCCTCCAATATCAGGTTGAGACAGAAAATTTAACCATGGATAAAACCACACGGTTGATAGAATCTACTTTATTAACAGCAGGCAATAAAACAGTTGTAAGCGACGAAGCATTGAAACTCATTAATGCTTTAACCGCAAAAGTTGAAAAATCGAGAGCACTGTTGTACAAACTAAATCAAGAAAAAGATTCCATACAAAATATCAATAGTGAAATTCAATTTAGAATTGAAAATCTTCCCGAACCAATTGTAAAAACAGAGAAAAGTTACGGCCAATTGGTATTGCAAGTGATTTGTAGAGAATCGGCCACCATTCCGGTTTCCTTTAGTTACTATACACAAAAAGCCGGATGGATTCCATTATATGATTTAAGGGTAAATTCAAAAACTAATGAAGTGAAATTGGTGTATAAAGCATCGCTTAACCAAACTACTGGATTAGATTGGAAACAAATTAAACTCACTTTAAGTACGGGTAATCCTAATTGGAGTGGCGCTGCGCCTTTATTGCAAGCTTGGTATTTACAAATTTACACACCGGTTTTATATCAAACCATACAAACGCAAGCACTAACTACTACTGTTACCAATTCATACAATTATTATGAAAATAAAGACGTTGACGAAGTAGTTGTTACAGCAGATAATGGATATGCAAAGAAAAGAAGAAATCTTGCTGGTGCAACTCAAAACGTTACCTTTGATCCTAGTAC
>JBMOEQ010000376.1:0-2481 GCA_049314655.1 Ferruginibacter sp.
TGGCAGTCATCTACTGATAGTATTACATTTACTAATATATCCGGAGCCACAGGATTAGATTACCAGCCTGGTTCATTAACTTCAACACGATACTACCGAAGAGCCACACAAACTGTTTCGGGTTGTGGACCACGATATAGTAATGTTGTTAAAGTAACTACCAATCCTATATTAACATCGGGTACCATTGGTTCTCCTCAAACAATTTGTTATGATGGAACCGGTAACCCGGTAACATTTAACACCAATCCTACCGGAGCATTTGGTACTTATACTTATCAATGGCAACAATCACCTGATTCAACTTCATGGAGCAATGTTTCCGGTCAAACAGGAACCTCATTTACACCAGCAAACGTGACAAGTGTTACCTACTACAGAACGCTTGTTTTCTCTGGAGTTTGTCCTTCAGTAGGAACTAATGGGGTTAAAGTGAAATTGTACTCACCAATTACCGGTGGTACCATTGGAAGCGGGCAAACAATATGTGCAGGATATACTCCGGCGGCATTTACTCAATCATCGGCTCCAACCGGCGGTCCGGGTAGCTACACGTTCCAATGGCAATCATCATCAGATAGTATTAACTGGAATAATATTAGTGGTGCCACTTCAGCTGGGTATTCCTCTCCTGCTGTATTTGGGATAACTTATTTTCAACGTTTAGCAGGTAATGTAGGTTGTCCAAGTGGTGCAAGTAATGCTATTAAAATACGAACTCTGCCTAAGCCAAACATTGTATTTACAGCCTCAAATCATTGTTTTAATGATCCTATGCCCTTAAGTAATACCTCTAATATTTCATCAGGTACATTAACTTATTTATGGAAATTTGGTGATGGAGGAACAAGCACTTCAAGTGTGCCTAATAAAACATATGCATCAAGTGGCACTTATAATGTAACCTTAGTTGGTACTAGTAACTTGGGATGTAAGGATTCATTAACAAAATCAGTTATAGTAGCAACCACTCCTTCACCCTCCTTCACTTTTGTATTAAAATGTCAAGGTGATTCGGCAATATTTACCGACAATACTGTTTATGCTTGTGGAGCAGGTTCAGGTTTAGTATTTAGTTGGGATTTTGGAGACGGAACCAAATCTAATGTTCAAAATGCACGTAAACGCTATAACTCTTCAGGAACGTATAATGTGAAATTTAAAATTTCATTACCTGGTGGATTTAAAGATTCAATAACTAAAACGGTTGTATTTAATATTAAATCAACTCCAAGTTTCACTGCTACCAATAATTGTTTCCCTGATGCCACAACGTTTACAAACAGTTCAACCAATTATGCATCTTTGGCATGGTCATTTGGCGATGGCACAACAAGTACAACAACAAGTTCATCATTTACTAAAACCTATTCTGTAGCTTCTACATACAGTGCTAAGTTAGTTGCAACCTCTACTTTTGGGTGCAAAGATTCTATAGTAAAAACAGTAAATGTATTTAGTAAACCAAAAGCTGTATTCTCAGTTTCTAATAACTGCATAGGAACTTCAACTACCTTTAATAATTCATCAAGTGGTGCAGTTAGTTATCTATGGAGTTTTGGAGATGGTAATACTTCATCAAATGTAAATCCTAGTAATACTTATGCCAGCGCCAATACTTTTAGTGTTAAATTAAAAGTAACTTCAAGTAATGGATGTATAGATTCAGTTGCAAATACAGTGACAATCTATCCTAATCCGGTTGCAAATTTTACAACTGCAAATGTTTGTAATGGTTTTGCAAGCACATTTACAAACAGTTCAACCGGAGCAAGTACTTATTCTTGGAATTTTGGAAATGGAAATAGCTCTACTGCAACCAATCCTAACTATACCTATCCTACAGCAGGAACGTATACTGTTACTTTAACGTCTAAATCTTCCAATGGCTGTGTCAATACAGTTGCAAAATCGTATACCGTTAATAGTTCACCAAAAGCGGCCTTTACTGGAGGTAACACCTGTTTAGGAAATAGTATAACATTTAATAATACAAGTACGGGAGCTGCTAGCAACAGTTGGAATTTTGGCGATGCTACAACTTCAACGGTAGCTAGTCCATCAAAAACTTATACAGCAACTGGAAACTATACTGTGAAACTTGTAATTACAAATTCTTTTGGATGTAAAGATTCAGTTACAAATGCCATAACGATTTTTGCCAAGCCAGTGCCTGCTTTCACGGCTTCTAACCAATGCTTGGGTAATGCAGTAACTTTTACAAATCAATCAACAGGTGCTAATTCTCAGGTTTGGGCATTTGGGGATGGAAAGTCAAGTGCTGCCACCTCTCCAACTTATACTTATGCCAGTGCAAATACCTATAGCGTTAAATTAGTTCTGACCTCAGTTAATAGTTGTAGAGACTCTATTACCAAAACTGTTACGGTATTTCCTCGTCCTTCGGTATCATTCACTGCTTCTCCTGATCCTATTTGTCGCGGAGGCTTGATGAGTTTTACAAATACTACAACTAATGGT
>JBMOEQ010000377.1:0-2475 GCA_049314655.1 Ferruginibacter sp.
GTTTTTTTATCGATTTGCTGGAGTGAAAATGATAAATTTTGGAAGAATATTTTGGGTGCTTTAAAAACTGTCTTGCTACAATTGCTTATCTAATAGATTTTTGAATTTATTGTTGCTAATTTCCAACATTAATAAATAATTTGTATATTTGTGGCGGAATATGCCCACATGAATGTGTTTGTTTACATGTTGGCATAACTCAACATTATACATTAATAATACGCTGAACGATGGAAAAAGGAATCAAATATTGGCACGCAATGAGCGACCCTGCATTGCTAGAATTGTTGGGTAAGTTTATTCAACAAACAAGATTGCAGCAGAACAAAACACAACAGCAAGTTGCTACTGCGGCTGGAATCAACCGTTCTACAATGGTTCAAATCGAAAACGGAGGTGGTGGCACAATGCTTTCATTTTTACAGATATTAAGAGCGTTGGAGCAACTTGAATTGTTGCAGCATTTTGAGATAAAGCAACAACAACTAAGCCCTTTACAGCTAGCAAAATTGGAACAGAATAAGCGTCAGAGAGCAAGTGCCACAAAAGAAACTCAAGTTAAAAAACCTAAAAGTGATTGGTAATGATTACAACTGCATACATTAACATTTGGAACAAACGAGTTGGGGCAATTGCTTGGGATGATAGCAATGGCTTGGCTTCGTTTGAATATGAAACTTCCTTTCTTGCTAATAATTGGGATTTAGCTCCTTTAAAAATGCCGATTTTCGGTGCAGATAAACAGGTGTTTTCCTTTCCTGAATTAAGAGGAACATCAACATTCAAGGGCTTACCTGGATTATTAGCCGATGTATTACCCGATAAATACGGAAATAGTTTAATTAATGCCTGGTTAGCAAGCAATGGTCGCCCTGCGGATAGCATGAACCCAGTTGAGCTGCTTTGCTTTATTGGCCAAAGAGGAATGGGTGCATTAGAATTTGAACCTGTGTTGCCAAAAGCAAATAATGGGCCTACTAAAATCGAATTAAATAGCTTGATTCATATTGCTCAGGAAATACTTTTGGGCAAACAAAATTTTAACGCCAACCTTTCTAGCGATGAAGCAAAAGCGTTAAGTGATATTTTAAAAATCGGTACTTCAGCAGGTGGAGCAAGAGCAAAAGCTGTAATTGCTTTTAATCCCGATACCAATGAGATTCGCTCAGGTCAGGCAGATGCGCCAAAGGGGTTTACACATTGGCTATTAAAATTTGACGGTGTCACCGATCAACAAATAGGTACTTCATCAGGTTACGGTCGAGTTGAAATGGCATATTACTTAATGGCAAAAGAAGCAGCAATTGAAATGACTGAATGTAGATTGCTGGAAGAAAATGACAGAGCACATTTTATGACGAAGCGTTTTGATAGAGAACATGGTAAAGGAAAATTACATGTTCAAAGTTTTTGCGCTATTGCGCACAATGACTTCAATGAGATTACTTTATTTAGTTACGAGCAGCTATTTGAAACCATGCGAAGTATGTTATTGCCTTATACTGATGCAGAACAACTGTACCGCAGAATGGTGTTTAATGTAATGGCAAGAAATTGCGATGACCACACGAAGAATTTTTCATTTATCATGGATAAAACTGGACAGTGGAAGTTGTCACCAGCGTTTGACGTATGCCATTCATACCGCCCAGGAAGTTCATGGGTAAGTCAACACTCATTAAGTATTAATGGTAAACGTATGGACATTACCCGAAATGATTTACTTCAAGTAGCAAAAAAAATGAACATCAAAAAGGCAGATATAATCATTGAACAGGTGCATGCAGCTGTTAGTAAATGGAATGATTTTGCAGCCCAAACAGGTGTAAAAAAAGATTTGAAAGAAGCTATTTCTAAAACACTTTTGCTATTATAGTAAATGGGGTGGTGCTAAAAAAAATACGTATCTCCATTCGTATATTTACGGATAAATACGGATATTTTTTCTAACAGCTATTAGTTAGCTGCAAGCATAAAGGACTCATCAAAAAGAACAAACAATAATTTAAGAAAATTTTTCAGTCTTTGCTTTATAATTGTCTTTTATCATTTGAATAAAAGTGTTTTTATCACTTTTCATTATAGCTATTTCGGGACTATCTCTCATTATTGAATTGAGTTCCCTTACATTCTCATCACTCCAAATAGACAATTCAACTATAATTGGAGTTAAAGCCAAGCCCTTTTCAGTCAAAAGGTACAAATTAGTTTTTTTGTTGTCAGGGAGTTGAGTTTTGGTTATAATCCCTAATTCTTCCAAACATTTAAGCTTAGATGAAAGAATATTGGTGGCAATGGCCTCATCGCTTTCGGTGAAGTCTTTAAAGGTCTTCTTATCTTCTATTAGCATTTGCTTTATGATAACCAATACCCATTTATCCCCTAAAATATCAAGGGCTGACGTTATTGGGCATTCGCAACGAAATTTATAATCCATGTTATGTGAACATTAATTTTTACTTGCAATTTGCAATT
>JBMOEQ010000378.1:0-2450 GCA_049314655.1 Ferruginibacter sp.
CGATAAAGAAGCCAAATCCTATACCTTCAAAATGAATTACTATTGGATGATGGGAGACAATCGTCATAACTCTGCCGACTCGCGCTACTGGGGTTATGTGCCCGAAGACCATGTAGTAGGAAAAGCAGTTTTTGTTTGGCTATCGCTCGATAAAGCCAAATCGTGGCTGGGTGGGAAAATTAGATGGAGCAAGCTGTTTAGGTTTATTAATTAAGGGAATTGGTGATTTGTTACTGAGTTATTTTGTTATTAGGTTATTTGCTTATTGAAGGGGAAAGGGCAAGTTTTCCCAATTCATTGTAATAGTATGATTTGCGCTATCCAAATCGACATTTTTTAGAGAAAGAGAGCCTTGCATACCACATCGAATACTTTTCGCAAGCCGTAAAATACTTTGCATACGAATTAAAATATTTGTCGCACGCCGTAAAATACTTTGCATACGAAGTAAAATGATTTTCGCATGCAGTAAAATATTTGTCGGACGCCATAAAATGCTTTGCATACAAAGTAAAATTTTTTTCGCACGCTGTAAAATTTTTTTCGCATGCAGTAAATTTTTTTTCGGACGCTATAAAATGCTTTGCATATAATGTAAAATGATTTGCGCGCCATTTAAAATCATCTGAACAAATAGCTGAATTAAAATAAAACTAATTTACTTCATTTTTACTGAAATTGGCGAAATAAGTCCATTTCAAAAGTCAAAAAATCTTTTTAACATTTTTTATGAATTCTATTACGTTGATATTCATATGTATATGTTATTGACTGATATTTCATATCATATATTGAATTATTTTAACGTACTTTACGACCCAAAATTAGTCATCAATAAAAACACATAATTATGATTGCACAATTAATTTGGAAGCTAACGACTTTCAAAAAATTCCAGAAATTCAACATTGATCACACTACCGAAACGGGCGCTATTACTGAATATGCCGCCGAGAAAACCAAATTAAACGATGCCGTTCTCAATATCGAAGCCGATGAAATCATCATTAATCAAAACACCAAAGGAATTACTGATGATACCAATGCCGACAAAGTGAATATGGCAGATACAGTCTATCAATATGCACACAAAGCCTTGCCCAAGGCTCGCGATGCAAAAAAAGAAACTTTTGTAAAACAATTAGAAATCGAAGTTTACCAAATCCTTAAAGCATCCAAAGCCGATGCTCTAACCATTGCAAGAGGTGTTCGCAAGCTATTGGCAGACAACCCTACTCTATTCGATAATGTTGAACCTGCCGATTTAACAGATCTTGATGATACTATTGCCAAATACGATGCTTCACAAGCAAACCCCGCCATGGCAATTGAAACCAAAAAAATAACCGCTAACGAACTTATCATTAAAGAATATGAGAATGCCGATGCTGCTATCGAAAATATGGTTGACTATTTTGTAGGTAAATATTTCAAAACAAAACGTGCTTTGGTAAAAGAAATGAAGAATTGTCTTCGTATTGAAGTCGAAGGGGTTCATCATACAGGTTTAATCGTTGCTTGTAAACAAGCCAATCCTCCCGCAGGAGCATTCCCTTATGAAGAAGGTGTTTTATGTAAAATTGTAGAACGCAACCGCGAAGTGCTAACCGATATCAATGGTATGGGAAGCATTATCAAATTTATGCCCGGAACCATGCATGTTGAATTCTCCAAAGCAAGCTTTGTCACCAAAACCATGATTATTATTTTTAAACGCGGACACATCGAAGAGGTGGAAGTGTTGATGGAGAAGGTGGTGAATTGACAGTCTACAATGGAGAATTGACAATTGACATGGAGAATTAATAATTAAGAATGAATAATTAATAATGGAAAGGTTTGCTCCAGTTGGGGTGAGCCTTTTTTAATTTACAGTTGACAATTGAAAATGGAATTAATAATTTAGAATGAAGAATTAATAATGGAAAGGTTTGCTCTTGAATGGATTGTGGCAAATGCTATAAAAATATGGCAACGAAGAAAAAACGGCTGATGACCACATGCTTCATCTAACAAACAAGTTTACGGCTAATTTAACAAATGGAAGTTGGTATAACCAATGGACATACAACTTTGAGCAAGGCACAGGGAATATGCTGGACAGAAGGAATCAGATTGGCATTACAGGCAATGTGGGTGCGATTAGCCCCAGAAATTTATTTGAAGAGTTTACTTATGATGTTTTCGACAGGTTGCATACGATAGACAAACAAGGTGAAACACTTACTTATGACTTTACAGACGCGGGAAGTATTGACCAAATAACGACCACACCGGGTGGAGATGTGCAGGATTATGTGTATGATCAGAATATGCCGGTGCATGCCATTAAACAACTATTGCCTGCACCTCCTTCCATAAGTCCTAAGCAACAGATTGACTATACACCTTTTAATAAAATAGCCACTATAAGAGAAGGGGATAAATACTTACTAAGCGATTATACCCAA
>JBMOEQ010000379.1:0-2448 GCA_049314655.1 Ferruginibacter sp.
AATCGGCACTTTTACTTGAATAAAATTAACTTTTCGAAGTGTATCGGAGCAACCATTTTTCCATACAATCAATTGAACACTAAATAAACCAATATTTTGAAAAGCATGTATAGGATTTTGGTTGGTGGAAGTATGTCCATCGCCAAAATCCCAAAGCCATGATGTTCCTCCAATAGTACTATCCGTAAATTGAATGGGCGTATTGGCACATACAACAGTTTGACTGGCTCCAAAACGAATAACAGGTTTATTACTTGCAATAACACCATTTAAAACTGTGGCTGTATCTTGACAACCGCCTGTTGTTTTTACAATAAGTTTGATGGCATAGGCGCCTTCAGAAAAAGTGTGTGCCGGACTTGTTAAAGAAGAAGTTTGACCATCACCAAAATCCCATGTGTACGAACTAATACCATCAATTGAAGTTACAGTAGATGAAAAAATTTGTGTAAGTGGTGCGCAACGATCAACGGGCAAACCATTGATTTGTGCATGGGGCGCTTGAATTTTTACAACACCCAATTTACGAGTCCATGTACCACAACCTAAGGGATTAAATGCCCATAAGGTAACATCATAACTTCCGGGAGTGGTATAGGTATGATTTGGGCTTAATACTGTACTTGTGGTTGCATCTCCAAATTGCCATAAGTAAGTGGTTGCCCCTGTGCTTGTATTATTAAATGGCAATGAAACTGGTGCAGCACAAGCAACTGTATTGGTTACAGTAAAAGTTGGAACAGGTAAGTCTAACACCGTAACAGTTTTCGTCATTGAATCTATACATCCGTTCAAGTACGCATATAATTTTATGATTTTTATTCCTGGTGTTACATAAGTTTTTGCCGGACTTAAAGCGGTTGAAAACGTACCATCACCAAAAGTCCACCGTACCGAATCGGGAGCAGGAGTAGTAGTATTTGTTAAGGCTAATGAATTTAATTTACATACAGAATCACGAGACGTAAAACTAGCCTCTAGATTGCTAAAGCTAATTAAATTGGTTCTGGTAATAGTATCTCTACAACCTGCTGTGGTAATGGCTATTAACTGTACACTATAGGTTCCGGGTGCATTATAGGTATGAACCGGATTGGTAGCAGTAGAAGTGCCTCCGTCGCCGAAACTCCATAGGTAATTTGCACTTCCAGTAAATACTGATGTATTGGTAAAACTAACATTCGTAGGTGTTATACATGAATTATAAACACCTGTATTAAGTCCTGCGGTTACTCCTTGATCGGCAACAATAAAATTGGGGCGCGATAAGGTGCTGATACAACCAAAATTATTTCTAACCCTTAATGTAATGTTATAACTGCCTGCATTAAGAAAAGTATGTGTTGGATTTTGAATGGTTGATGTTTGTCCATCTCCAAAATCCCATTGCCACAAATTGATAAAGCCAGTTCCGGGATTAGACTGATCTGTAAATTGAACGGCAAGTGGATGGCAACCTACCACCGGACTTGCTGAAAAAGATACGGAAGGTTGTGCGGCAACATTAATAAATGCTAATCGCGTAAGTGTGGCTTCAACACCTAATGCATCGGTAATTTTTAAACTAATATCATACAACCCCGGCAATAAATAAGTAACCGATGGATTTTGTAAATACGATATTGTACCATCGCCCAAATTCCATTCCCAAGAAACAGGATTACCAGAACTGATATCCGAAAAACTAACAATTAAAGGCGCACAGCCTGAAGAAACGTTTGCAGCAAAATCGGCATCCAATTGCGCTTTGGCATTCGAATTCATCGATAGTATTGCTATAAAAAGCAACAATACTTTTGATGAAAACAGTTTAGCCATGATACGAATATTTTATTAGGATATTGATTTTATTAATTGTTGGAAAAATTATTAACCACTTGCCCCTATGGAATAGAGTAGCTACATAATAATGCAAACTGAATTCAAAATTAAACTTTTAGAAAGCCAACATAAGTAGAAGTATGACTACAATTCATGTAAGATTAAAGGGAAAAACATACATGAAAATGGGACAAAAACAAAACTTCAACATTTCACTAAAGCCATGTAGTTGTTTTTCTACAAACGCTCTCCTGTTTTTAAAATACATTGAATTTTTCTAACATGATTTCAATCAGCGAAAACGAATGTCTTCTATTACTGAATGTGATAATAATCATTAAGTTACAAGCAAGTAAGTTTTACTTTTATACATAGAATTTATTCGATTGAATCGTTGTTTTTTGTAAATTACTACACGATTTGAACCTTGTTAAAACTGAACGACCCTGCTTATTGTAATTTGAAGAAGAACTACAATTTTGCGTGTGACTCAGGTCAGCGAAGCTTTGCACATTTACCAATTTCACTTTTATATTATCATTCAACTTACTGTTATGCGTTACTTCTCTATTGCTATTTTATTGGCAGTTGGCGGATTATTTCAAGCTTGTAATCCATCTAAAAAAC
>JBMOEQ010000380.1:0-2439 GCA_049314655.1 Ferruginibacter sp.
TTAAAAGAAACAGTTGACAGAGATATTACTGTTGAAGTAAAAGATAATGCTGTTGAATTTCTTCGCCCTACAGACCAGATTCGTCACCGTGCAATGCATGGTTTATACCGTTCTTTGGTAAGTAACATGGTTAAAGGTGTTACAGAAGGTTATAAAAAAGAAATGGAATTGGTGGGTGTTGGTTATAAAGCAGCTTGCCAGGGAAATTTACTTGATCTAGCATTGGGTTATTCTCATAATATCATTTTGGAGATTCCAAGTGAATTAAAAGTAACTACGGCACAAGAAAAAGGTAAAAATCCGGTTATAACTTTAGAAAGTATTGATAAGCAATTATTAGGAGCTGTTTGTGCAAAAATACGCAGCCTGCGTAAGCCAGAACCATACAAGGGTAAAGGTATTAAATTTGTAGGTGAAGTGTTGAGAAGAAAAGCAGGTAAATCAGCAGGTAAATAATTCTCGTTGAATAGTTAAGAAGGAGCGAAAAGTTCAAAACGGTTCACTTAATTAACTAGACAATAAAATAACTAATCAACTAAATTTCCGGCAGTATCGGAGATTGTAAAATACAATAAGATGAATAATAAATCAAGTGCAAGACAAAAGATCAGGTATCGTATCCGCAAAAAGATTAGCGGTACTCCATCTAAACCACGTCTTAGCGTTTTTAGAAGTAATTCCGATATCTACGCTCAATTAATTGATGATACCAATGGTGCAACAATAGCGGCAGCATCTTCTAAGCAAAAAGATATCAGTGCTCAAAAAGCACCTAAGATTGAAAAGAGCAAAATGGTTGGAGAAGCTATTGCTAAAAAAGCAACTGAACTTGGAATCAAAGAAGTAGTTTTCGATCGTAGTGGTTATATTTATCATGGCCGTATTAAGGCAGTAGCAGAAGGAGCAAGAGAAGGCGGATTGGATTTCTAATTGTATAATATTATAATAACAATAGTACATGTCAAATTTAATTTTAAATAAAGTGAAAGCCGGCGACCTGGAATTAAAAGAAAAGGTTGTTGCCATTAACCGTGTTGTAAAGACAACCAAAGGTGGTCGTGCATTCAGTTTTTCTGCTCTTGTAGTAGTAGGTAACGAAGCTGGTGTAGTTGGTCATGGTTTAGGTAAAGCAAAAGAAGTTCAGGAAGCTATTACCAAAGGAATCGAAGATGCAAAAAAGAACCTTATAAAAGTTCCTATTATGCATGGTACTATTCCTCATGAGCAATTAAGCAAAGAAGGTGCAGCTAAAGTATTGATCAAACCAGCTGCTCATGGTACCGGTGTTATCGCTGGTGGTAGTATGAGAGCTGTGTTAGAGAGTGCAGGTATCACAGACGTTTTGGCAAAGAACCTTGGTTCGGCCAATCCTCATAATGTGGTTAAAGCAACTTTTAAAGCTTTGGCAACATTACGTGAACCAATTGCAGTGGCAAAAACTCGCAATATTTCTTTAAAGAAAGTTTTTAACGGATAAAACAATGTAGGATGTGGGATTTGAGATGTATGATTTTAAGTAACATCCTATCAACTATCACAGGTCATATATCATAAATCTTCAGTAATGAAAAAGATAAAAGTAACACAGGTAAAAAGCGTTATCGATCGCTCTGAACGTCAGAAAAGAACGATGATTGCATTGGGTTTGAAAAAAATGAATGCTTCTGTAGAAGTAGAAGCCACTCCACAGATTCTTGGAATGGTTACTAAAGTAAGCCACCTGGTAAAAGTAGTAGAGCTTAGCGCATAATTGTATTTTTCAATTATTCATTAATAAATTAATCATTAACCAAGCGAGCCCCGAATGCTTTCGGGGCGTAAGTTTAAAATAAAAGCAAGATGAAATTACATACTCTTAAGCCCGCAAAAGGAGCAACACACAAAGAAAAAAGAATAGGCCGTGGTGAGGCTAGTGGTAAAGGTGGTACCTCTACAAAAGGTAACAAAGGTGGACAAAGTCGTGCAGGTTACAAAAGTAAAAAAGCGTTTGAAGGTGGCCAGATGCCCATTCAACGTCGTATACCTAAACGTGGGTTTAAAAATATTAACCGTATCGATTACAAAGTGATCAATGTAGGACAGGCTGATCATTATGCGGAGAAATATGGCATCACAGAATTTAGCCTTGAGAATCTATATATCAATGGCCTAATTGGTCAGAATGATTTGATTAAGGTTTTAGGAAACGGTGAAATCAAAGGAAAATTCAGTTTCAAAGTTAATGCAGTAAGTGAAAAAGCTAAAGCTGCTATTGAAGCTGCCGGAGGTACTGTAGAAATAGTTAAATAATTTCCCGATATTTGCCGACGCATAAAGATCATTTATGCGTCTTTTTACTTTCAGAGCTACTAACTATTTAAATTGATTTAATTCTGTGAAGAAGTTTATAACAACACTTAAAAATATCTGGAGCATTGAGGAACTGAGAAATAAAATTAT
>JBMOEQ010000381.1:0-2409 GCA_049314655.1 Ferruginibacter sp.
ATGAATTATTTTGAATTATTTGAAATTCCGGTTAGCTTAAATCCCGATAAACAGTTGCTCAATAAAAAATACATTGAGTTACAAAAACGTTTTCATCCCGATTTTTTTACGCAAGCAGATGAAGCAGAACAGGCAGAAGTGTTAGAAAAATCTTCTTTAATCAATAAAGGCATCAAGATTTTACAAAATAAACAGGCCACTCTTCAGTATGTATTGCAAATTAAAGGCTGTTTACCCGAAGATGAAAAATATGCTTTACCGCCCGATTTTTTGATGGAAATGATGGAATTGAATGAACTGGAACCTGAAGCTGCAACCCTTGTTATTGCTGACATTGAAGCCCAATTAGCCGCTGAAATTGACCCCATAATTAATGGCTATATTGATGAGACGATAAGCAAAGAATCGCTCGAAAAATTGAAAGCTTTTTATTATAAGAAAAAATATTTGCAACGAATTTTGGACAAAAATATGGATTAGTGTATTTTCGCATCCCTTTTGAGCAGCCCATGTGGCGGAATTGGTAGACGCAGCAGACTCAAAATCTGCCGTTCGCAAGGGCGTGAAGGTTCGATTCCTTTCGTGGGCACAGAAAAATGGCTTCCTATTTGGAAGCCATTTTTAATTACAGCATACACCGCTATTTCAATGAATGAAATAATGGTATAGTTGGTTTTTCCAGTATAGTTTATTACTTTTTTGTTACAGGAGATATACAAACCATCAACTAAAACGACAACATGCCACCTCCTGAAATTTTCGCATGACTTATTTTAATATCTCTAATAATTTGATCATTAAACAGAATATTTTGTTGATTGGTGTTTTTGATGTTCAACTTTTTGCCCTCTTGTAAATTGATTATGGCAGCTTTTACTTGAGGCTGCCCAAAAACATATTCTCCCCGAGCAGGATTTACCGGATAAAAACCAAGGGTTGAAAATATAAACCAAGCACTCATTTGTCCGCAATCATCATTACCAATCATGCCGGTTGTAGCATTACCATAAAAGGTTTTACAAATTTGCGTTATCAACTCCTTCCCCTTTTCGGGCTTATCGGAATAGGCATACAAATAAGCAATATGATGACTAGGTTCATTGCCATGTGCATATTGCCCAATCATCGCTTCTTGTCCTAAATGTTTATTGGGGTTAATGGCTTTAATGGTAAAAAAACTATCCAATTGATTGGTGAAATTTTTCTTTCCGCCTAATAAATCCATCATTCCATCTACATCATATTGTGCCGGCGTCCAAAAATATTGCCATGCATTGGCTTCGGTATAATCGCCAGGATTATTCATGGGCGATGTAGCCATTAAAGGATTAAATGGTGTACGCCAACGGCCTTTACTGTCTTTTCCACGCATTTGCTTTGTTGAGGAATCATACAAATTTTTATAGTATTCGGCGCGTTTAAAATAAGTGGCAGCAATGGATTTTTTACCCATTTGATCGGCCATTAACGCAATACAATAATCATCTACCCCATGTTCTAAGGTTCGTGAAACGGCTTCATTATCTAAACTGTCGAACGGATAATAGCCATACTGTTGAAGCAATGTCCAATTACTGTTAAAATGATTTTCGGTAGTAGATTTTATCATTTGTGCTAAAGCTTCTTCTGCATCAAACCCTTTAAATCCTTTCAGATAGGCATCTACAATAACAGGTATGGCATGGTTGCCAATCATACAATAATTATCTTTTCCCCAAGCTGTCCAAATAGGTAAAAAGCCCGCAGCCTTGCTATGTTCAATCATGCTATACATAAATCCATTTACCCGCTCTGGTGCAATTAATGTGTACAATGGATGCGCAGCACGATAGGTATCCCATAATGATAAGGTAGAATAGTATTCGCCATTTTTTGCAATTCTTATCGAATCATCGGCACCTCTATACTTTCCATCTACATCGGCAATATTTGAAGGCTGAATAAAAAGACGGTACATACAACTGTAAAAGATTTCTTTTTGTTGTAGATCGGCTTCAATTTGAATTCTGCCTAAATATCCATTCCAAACTTTTTTAGCCTGCGTAACTATTTCATTAAAATTCCAACCTGGTAATTCCTGCTGCAAATTATTTTTTGCCCCATCTACACTTACAGTAGACAGTGCAATTTTAGTTTGAAGCATGCGGTCTTTTAAATTAAAATTCAATACATACCTTGGCGCAGCTTCTTTTGGTTTTCTTGCTAAAGTAAATGAAGTATCAAATGGTTGATTGAACTGAATGGTGAAAAAATATTTTCTATCTACCCAATTTTTGGTACGACAATAACCACTGATTTGCGTTTTGCTTTCTATGTTCACCGCACTTTCTAATACCAACGAATCGGTTAAGAAGCGTAATCCATGTTGCAGATCTACCAATAATTTTGCATTCGATGAAGGATAGGTAT
>JBMOEQ010000382.1:0-2395 GCA_049314655.1 Ferruginibacter sp.
TTGATTGGTTGTTTTATTCCATTCAATTAAACAAGTTTCGGTAAAAATTTTAGGTGCATGCGGAATGGTATCGGGCGCAGCATCAATTAAATTTTCTTGAGCAATAGGTTGTACGTTTCCTTCGGCGTATGCTTCTATTGCTGCTACCAATACTTGTGCACCTATTGCTTTCATGGTATCATGCAATTCGCCGGCAGTAGTTGTATTGGAAATGGGTATGGTTTTTTGCATCAATACTTCACCGGTATCTATTTCGTGTTTCAATTTAAAAATGGTAACACCGGTTTCGGTTTCTCCATTAATGATGGCCCAATTAATGGGTGCTGCTCCACGATATTTAGGTAATAAAGAACCATGTACATTGATGGTGCCCATCGGCGGCATATTCCAAACCAGTTCGGGTAACATTCTAAATGCCACTACAATTTGCAAATCGGCATTCAAAGCTTTTAACTGTGCTAAAAATTCAGGCGCTTTTAGTTTTTCGGGTTGTAAAACAAGTAATTGCTTCGATAAAGCATATTTTTTTACCGCACTTTGTTGCAATTCCATACCCCTGCCTGCTGGTTTATCGGGCGCCGTAATTACTCCAACTATTGTACATCCTGTATCTACCAATGCTTCTAAGGAAGCTACAGCAAATTCGGGCGTACCCATAAATACAATACGTAAAGATTGAAATGCCTTCATGCCGCAAAGTTAAGGGCTATTTATAGTGTAATAAAAGATTGCGATTTTTCGATATAATTCAACTGTATAAATACCACTTAATGGGTATTATGCTTTTACGCAATACTATTTACCTTTAAAAAAAATGATCAATGAAAAAGTATTGGCTATTGTTTATTTGTTGTTTCAGTTTATATAATTGCGTTTGGGCACAAGCACAAGTTAAACACCTGAAAGAAAGTGATAGAAAATCGGTACATGCTTTTGCGTGTAATTTCTTTGATCAAAATGTACGTTATTTTCCACCCGATCCTTCCACAGTTTCGGATGCCGATGCCGAATTATGGATGCGCAGCATGATCAATGATATTACCGGAAAAATTGGTATTCAAAACAGGTTTAGGGTATTGGCTTTGCATGATTACAACAATTGTTCGGCTATTTGTTTTTCAAACGATGTTGGGCAAGATCGGTTCATTCAATTTGATAAACAGTTTTTAGAAAAATTTCAAAAGCGCACCAAAAATCCTTGGTTTACGATGGGCGTTTTAGCACATGAATTAGGGCACCATCTCAACGGGCATTCTTTAGATGGGGTAGGCAGCCGACCCAATAAAGAAATTGAAGCCGATGAATTTGCGGGCTTCATCCTTCAAAAAATGGGGGCTAATCTCAATCAAGCGCAAGGTATATTTAGTTTTATGAACGAAACCGAAGGACCTCCAACACATCCCATCAAACGCAAACGTTACGAAGCTATCAAAAGAGGATGGGATAAAGCCGCCGGAAAAATATCCTTGGCCACTTTAATGTTTAATGATGCCGATATGGTTAATGCCGCTGTAAATAATTTAGTGAAAGCAAGAAAAGAAAAAGACCTCAACAAACGCTTGGCACTCATTCATCTTGCACTAACCGATTTTCCAGATTATGCCGAAGCATTAAGTGAAAAAGGATTGGTGTTTATGCAACAAGAAAAATACGACAGCGCTTTTTATTATTGTAATAAAGCTGTATTGATAGAGCCGTATATCGGGTTATTGCGCCTGAATATGGCTAAAGTATTTTATTATAAAAAAGAAATGGAAACCTCTAAAGCGTTTTTAGATGACGCATTGTATTGCAGGCCGGTTTTCCCGGAAGCTTATTTGTTTATGGCCTCTACAGCATTTGATAAATTGGATTATGCCGATGCTTTATATCAAACCGATATCGCTTTAAAAATGAATCCCGAAACCGATGAACTGCGTGCTGATATTTTAGCCGCTCATGCCATTGCATTGTATAAGTTGCAACGCTATCAAGAAGCATTAACTTATATAGATGCTGCTAAAAAATTAGATGCCGGAAATATTCGAGTAATGATTTTGTACGATATGTATAAAGCAAAGGCCGAAGCCACTTTGAAGTAAATTTATCGGATAATTACTGTGCCAATAATTTTGGTTAATTCAATTTCAATTTGCTTGAGTATTTGATGCACTTGAAGCAGCTCCATTTGTTTGTCGGTATCCGTGCTATGTTCTAATTCCAATTGATTTTCGGATATCAGGCGTTTGGTTTTGCGCAAGCGCTTTGGCCGAGTTCAATCGCGCTGGTGATAAGTTTCTGAAGCCGGGTGTCAAAGCCGCCGGCCTTGATCTCGACAACACTGAGAAGCGCCGCACATTTGCATATGACTATTTGTGGCGCGTGTTCTTTGAACCGGAATCCCAGGTGTTCGTGC
>JBMOEQ010000383.1:0-2385 GCA_049314655.1 Ferruginibacter sp.
GCTAAGATGATGATACCTAAATCGGTTCCAAAACCATCCATTTCTACCAGCAACTGATTGAGGGTATTTTCTCTTTCATCGTTGCTCATCATCATATTTTTACCACGCGCTCTACCAATGGCATCAATTTCATCGATGAAAATAATACAAGGTGCTTTTTCACGCGCTTGCTTAAATAAATCACGTACTCTACTGGCACCCACGCCCACAAACATTTCCACAAAATCACTACCACTTAAGCTGAAGAAAGGCACTTGTGCTTCACCGGCTACGGCTTTTGCAAGCAAGGTTTTACCGGTTCCGGGAGGACCAATCAACAATGCGCCTTTTGGAATTTTACCACCAAGGTTGGTGTATTTTTTGGGATTCTTGAGGAAGTCAACAATCTCCATGACTTCAACTTTAGCTTCATCTAATCCGGCAACATCCCCAAAATTGATGTTTACTTTAGAAGCTTTATCAAATAACTGTGCCTTCGATTTTCCAATATTGAAAATTCCTCCAGGGCCACCGCTACCACCTCCGGGGCCACCCACTTTACGCATCATCATTACAAAGAGTAAACCAATGAGGAGTATGGGTAGTAAGGAAGTAATAATTTGACTAAACAGTTCGCCTTCATCATCCGGTGAATCGGGAATTTGTTTAATGGTAGGATTGGATTTATAAAAATCCTGCATTTGAGATGCAAAAGTTTTATCGTCAACAACACTGAAGAACAATTGTGGTGGTGCCATTTTTTGCATCACTTCATATTGCTTGCCCAGCATGTTTTTATAATAAGCAGATTTTTGCGTTAAGCTATCTTTCTGTAAAAAAATCCGTACAATTTTCTTGTTGCGGATGGTTTTAATTTTTTCTACATCACCCAATTTCACCAATTCGGTAAATTTAAGTTGATCGGTTTCAACGCCAGCGCTAGACACGCCTCTAAAAAGGTTATACCCTACAATAGCGGCAAATACTAAACCATATACCCAATAGATATTAAAACGGTTTTTATTTTTTGGCTGTTGTTCGTCTCCTCCCGGCGGAAAATTATCTGGATTGTTCTTTTTGTTAGCGCCGGTTTTATTATCTTCTGCCATGTTTGTTTACTTAGAAATTATAAAGGAATGAAAATTCATCCTACGGATAAAGTTTAAAATTAGTCGTTATGTTCAAGGGTTGGTGCATCACTCCACATTTCTTCCAAGCGATAAAATTTGCGGGGTTCGGGCAACATTACATGAACAACAATATTAACGTAATCTATCAAGATCCATTGTTGTCCTTGACGGCCTTCGTGTTTATAAGCCAACTCACCACATTCTTCTTTTACAAAATATTCAACATTGTCGGCAATGGCCTTCAATTGCGTTGTGTTGGATGATTCGCAAATGATGAAGAAATCGGCAACGGCTTCGGGGATTTTTTTTAAATCAAGACTAATAATATTTTCGCCTTTCTTATCCTGAATGGCATTAATGATTGTCTTAAAAAGTTTACTGTTTCGAGTAAGCCGGGTTACGGTGTTTTTTTTCCGGTTGGCTAATAAATTCAAGTTGTTCAAATGCTGTATTGTTTAAATTACGATTACATGGACAAGCCATGGATGAAAACGCTATCGTGTTAATTGCTAAACTTTATTTACGAGAGCGTTGATTTATACTCAAAAGTACTATTTCTTTGCTAATCGTTGAATATGAAAGCAGCCGACACATTAATCCATTTTCTAGATCAGGTAGACAGCACCAACAACTATGCCATGGCATTGGTTCGTGCAGGATTGTCTACTCACGGACAAGCTTATGCAGCAAGGGTTCAAACGGCAGGAAAAGGTCAATGGGGAAGAAACTGGGCTACCGGCATCGATGAAAACATCGCTTTAAGTATAGTTTTAGCACCAAAAACCCTTAAAATTCACCAGCAGTTTCATTTATCAGTAGCCATTGCCCTAGGTTGTTGCGATTTTTTTACCCAATATGCCGGGGATGAAACCACTATAAAATGGCCCAATGATATTTATTGGCGTGACAGAAAGGCAGCGGGTATATTGATAGAAAATGTAATAGGACAAGAAGCATTTGAGGAAGATGACGATCCATTATCTATTGAATATTGGGGGCAACCGGCTCCAAGTTTTGAAAGTGCATGGAAATTTGCTGTTGCAGGCATTGGTATTAACATCAATCAATCGCAATTTGATGCCGGTCTTAAAAATCCCGTTTCTTTAAAACAAATTACCGGTAAACAGTATAATATTCAACATTTGGTAACCGAATTATACCAATTGATAATGGCTCGAATACGGCAATTAAGTACCCAGCCCTTCGAAAACTTACTCAATGCTTACAACCATAAATTGTATAAACGCAACGCCACCGTAATGTTAAAGAAAGGCAA
>JBMOEQ010000384.1:0-2380 GCA_049314655.1 Ferruginibacter sp.
GGTTTATCAGCTTCTGCAGCCACTAATACTGATGCCATACGTGGAATTAATATTACTTCTACTACAGTGACCAGTACAAACAATGTTTATTTCAATACTGTGTATTTGGCCGGAAGTGGTGGCCTCAATTTTGGTTCAACGGGCATTTATCATATTGCCAGTACCACCACTACTACTGCAGCTTTAGACCTGCGTAGTAATATTATAGTAAATGCCACTACTCCTAACGGTACAGGGTTGGCTGTAGTATATCGCCGCAGTTTAGGAACAGCTTCAGCACTTTCCAATTATGCAGCAACCTCCAATAATAATTTATTTTATGCAGGTACACCGGGTGCAAGTAATTTGATTTATAGTGATGGTACCAGTTCTGCGCAGACAATGGCTGAATACAAAGCTGGTATATTCACAGCGGGTACAGTTTCGTCAAGGGACGCCTTATCTGTAAGTGAAAATCCATCATTCTTAAGTTTAGTTGGAGCCAATGCCAACTATTTGCATATTGACCCTGCCATAGCTACTCAGATAGAAAGTGGTGCAGGATCAATTGCAGGCATCACCGACGATTATGATGGGGATGTAAGAAATGTTAGTACACCTGATATCGGTGCAGATGAAGGGACGTTTGCGCTTGCTGATCTTTCAGCACCATTAATTAGTTATACAATTTTGCCTTTCACTTGCGGATCTGGGAATAGAACACTCACTGCATCTATAACAGATGCAAGCGGAGTACCTACTTCAGGTTCAGGTTTGCCGGTACTTTACTGGAAAATTAATGCAGGCGCTTACAATGCTGCAACAGGTGTTTATGTAAGTGGCAGCAATTACAGTTTCACTTTTGGAGCTGGTGTTGTAGCTGGTGATGTGGTTTCTTATTATATAGTGGCCCAGGATAATGCCGGTATACCTAATGTAGGGGCATTCCCATCAGCAGGCGCAGCAGGTTTAGCTATTGATCCGCCTTCAGCTTCAACAGCTCCTACTACTCCAAGCAGTTATAGTATTCGTAATACTTTAAGTGGTACTTATACTGTGGGAGCGGCAGGAACTTATACAACATTAACAGCAGCAATTGCTGCTTACAATAATAATTGTCTTGGAGGTCCGGTTGTATTTAGTTTAATTGATGCAGCTTACACTACTACCTCTGATACCATCAGGGTAAATGCCGATGCGAGTGCAACCAATACCCTAACCATCAAACCAACTATAGCTGGTACTACGATTACAGGTAATACAACTACAGCTTCTATAGTATTTTTAGGAGCAGATTATGTAACTATAGATGGTTCTATTTCAAATACTGCTAATACCGTTTGTCCTGCAAATTCGGCCAGTCGCGATTTGAGTATAATTAACTCAAATGCTTCTACTGCCAGTGCTGTAATCTGGATTAGAGCAAACGGAACGGATGGTGCCAATAACAATACCATTAAGAATTGTAATATTACAGGTAGTGGATCTGCAGCAACCATTTTAGGAATTGGTTCTGGAGGAGCAACAATTGGTGGCGCAGCTACAACTGCTGTGAGCAATAATAACAGTATTGTAAATAACAATATCAGTAGGGTACAAATTGGTATTTATTCAGCGGGTATTAATGCTGCTTCAAAAAACAATGGTACGGTTATCAGCCAAAACCTCATTAACAGCGCATCCCCTGATAATGTGAGCCGAGGAGGTATTGCAGCTTTTTCAGAAAACAATATTTCAGTTACAGGAAACAATGTTTCTGGAATGGCTCTTATATCAACAGCAGATGCTTTTGGTATATCTCTGGGTACTTTAAGTATTACTACAGGAACATTATCTGGGGTTGAGTGTACCAATGCTGTAATTTCTAAAAATATCATCGGGTCTGTAAGGCACACAGCTACTTATTCTGCCTTTGGTATTTTATTGGCTCCTGGCTCTACAGGAACCAGTGAGATTTCTAATAATATGGTTAGTGGCGTTTCCTCTAACGGAACCAGTGGTGATTTTGGTGTAGGTATATTCGTTTTACCATTAGATGGTTCTTCTACTAAAGTATACCATAATACCGTTTCTATGAGTGGTACACAAACCGGAGGAAGTGATAAAAGTTACGCTTTGGCTATAGCTGGTGGTACTACACCAACGGTAGATATTAAAAATAATATTTTCATTAATAAACAAAATAATGGCTCAGGATTAAACTATGCAATTGGTTTTGGGTATACTGTATTTACTAATATAAGTACCGATAACAATGGATTATTTGCAGCAAGTGGATCACTTTATTCATTAGGGGCCACTTCAAGTATTGCAACTCCTGAAAATCAATTAACATTGGCTAACTGGCAGACGGCAACATCTAAGGATGCCAATTCTAAAAATGAAGATGCAACATTTGTTT
>JBMOEQ010000385.1:0-2371 GCA_049314655.1 Ferruginibacter sp.
ATGGTTTAACAGCTTACGGTCCAAATCCATTTACTGCAACTACATCATCTTCTGATGTAACCGTTGTAGGATTAACAAGAGCTGCAGGTATTGGTACAACACCAACAGCAGCAGGTAATGCATGGGGAGGAACCGATTTTAATCAAACAAGTGCGGCAAATGCTATCACAAATAATGATTTTGTTACATTTAGTATAACACCTGGTGTAGGGAAAGTGCTTTCTTTCAATAATATTCCAGCTTATAATATAAGAAGATCTTCAAATGGTGCTACTACAGGAAGATGGCAGTATCAAATTGGTTCAGGAAGTTTTGTAGATTTAACAAGCGATATTACTTGGGGTGCGGTGACATCTGCAACTGGTAATTTACAAGCTGCAATTAATCTATCTACAGTTAATGATTTACAGAATGTAGCTGCAGGTACTACTATTACATTTAGAATTTTATTGTGGGGTGGTACTACAGGGTCATGGTACATTAATAATATAAGTGGAAATGATTTAGCTATTACTGGTTATATATCTTCATTACCAATTGTTACTTTGCCAACAGTAACTTCAATTGAAACAGATAATGCAGTTTTAGGTGCAACAGTTGCAGGAGATGCAATTTCAGCTAGAGGTACTGTTTGGGGAACTGCAACAGACCCAACCACAAATGCTTTAGCTGAAGGTAGTACTACAACAGGTGCTTTCTCTCATACACGTTCTAGTCTTACTCCAAATACATTATATTATTTCCGTGGTTATGCAACCAATACTGCAGGAACTGCATATAGCACAACTGCTAACTTTACTACAAAACATAATGCTCCAGTAATTGAAAATGGAAGTGGAGCTACCATAAATTCTATCGTAGCCAATTGGAGTGCTCCTTTAGGAACAGTAGGTAGCGAAACCTTTACTTACGAAATTGAAGTGGATGATAACAACGATTTTAGTAGTGTAGTGTTCACCCAAAATTCAATTTTATCTTCAACAACAAATATTACTGTTGGCGGATTAAATGATAATACCAATTATTATTTCAGAGTACGTGCCAACAATGCAGGCGGAAGTTCTGCTTGGTCATCTACCAGCACAGCTTATGCTACTTTACTTGCAACTTCACCTAGTATTAGTGTGAGTGGAACTCTAACGGCCCTTACTACTATTTATGGAACGGCTAGTACAAATACTTCATTTACAGTAGCTGGAGCAACATTAAACGATGTAATAAATATTGCAGCTCCATCTGGATTTGAAGTTTCTACAAGCAATAACTCGGGTTTTGCTTCTTCAATAAATTTAACGCCAATAAGCAATGCGGTATCATCTACCCTTATTTATGTAAGACTAGCTGCAACCACAAATGCAGGAAACTATAGTGGTAATATTGCAATAACAAGTACAGGTGCAGATCCTGTTTCTGTTCCTACAGTTTCAAGTACAGTTAATCCAAAAGCATTAACCATTAATGGTTTAACTGCAGTTGATAAAACTTACGATAGAAACAATACCGCAACAGTAAACGGAACACCTATTTATGTTGGTTTAGAAAATGGCGAAAGCTATAATGTAACCGATGTAGTTAGTTTCAGTTACCCATTAGTTACTTTTGGAACACAAACTTTAGTGTTGAGTACACCATACACTGCACCAACATCTAATTACACAGTAACACAACCAATTTTAAGTGCTACTATTAATAAAAAAGCGTTAACCATTACTAATGCTCAAGCGCAAAATAAAGGTTTTGATGGTACGGTTGCTGCTACCATCACCGGTACTTTAAATGGAGTGATTAGTCCGGATGTAGTAACCTTAGTAGGTACAGGTACCTTTAATGATGCTACTATAGGAAACAATAAGCCGGTTACTTCTACCAGTACTTTATCTGGTGCAGATGCTGCAAATTATAGTTTAACTCAACCAACCGGGTTAACCGCAAATATTGTTACAGCTGCATGTAATCAAATTTCAGGAAATGCAGTTTGGAATTTTACAACAGCTGCTCCATCATCAAATCCGTTTTTTGATATTATAATTACTTCTTTAACCAATGGTAATAATTTAGTTGCCACGGCTTTAATTACTGGAACAAGTGTTTCAAATAATTCTGGCGCATCTGGTGGTAATAATGCAGGTGTTGCAGCAAGAACAGGTGCATTAACTTTAGGAGCAAATGGGAGTGCTTATTTTGAATTTACCCTTACACCAAATACCAATTATGGGGTTACACTTTCTGCTATAAATTTTGGTACAAGATCTACTAATTCAGGTCCAACTAATTTCACTATTCGTTCTAGTGTTGACGGTTACACGGCAGATTTAATTACCGGATCTATTCCAACTATAAGTACTTGGGTAGCAAGGGGAGGAAATTTAGC
>JBMOEQ010000386.1:0-2338 GCA_049314655.1 Ferruginibacter sp.
GCATGGATGTAAGAAATTTCTTTCAACTTCAATGCGCCTTCTAATGCAATAGGGAAATTATATCCTCTACCTAAGAACAAGGCATCATGCGCATCTTTATATTTTAATGCGATGGTTTTTAATGATTCGGCACCTTTTAATAAGGCTTCAACCTTTTCGGGAATGGCATCTAATTCAAATAATAAACTGCGATAGCGTTCATCAGAGATGGTACCTTTTTCTTTGGCAATTTTTAAGGCAATCATATTCAATACTGCCAATTGTCCTGTAAATGCTTTTGTACTGGCAACACCAATTTCGGGACCGGCATGGGTGTAAGCGCCTGCATGACTGATTCTTGCAATTGATGAGCCCACAACATTTACAATACCAAAAATGAAAGCACCTTTTTCTTTGGCTCTTTCTATTGCCACTAATGTATCGGCGGTTTCACCACTTTGTGAAACGGCTATAATAACATCTCCGGGATTTATAATTGGATTACGGTATCTAAATTCAGAAGCATATTCTACTTCCACTGGAATTCTACAAAGTTCTTCAATAATATATTCGGCCACTAAACCTGCATGCCAACTGGTGCCGCAAGCTACAATGATGATTCTGTTTGCCGCTTTTAAAGCTTCAATATTGTCTTCTACTCCACTCATGGTAATGGTGCCTGCATTGGCATCTAAACGGCCGCGTAAACAATCATGAATGGTTGTAGGTTGTTCAAAAATTTCTTTCAACATGAAATGCTCGTAGCCACCTTTTTCAATTGCGGCAAGTTCCATATCGAGCTTGGTGATGAATGGGGTAATTTTTTCGTTACCAAGATTTTTTAAAATCAATTCATCGGGTCTAACAATAGCTAATTCGTAATCATTAACATACACCACTTCTTTTGTGTATTCTAACATTGGAGAAGCATCACTTCCTAAAAAATGTTCGCCTTTACCAACCCCAATTACGAGCGGACTACCCTTACGAGCAGCGATAATGGTTTGTGGATCGGCTTCATCAATCAATAAAATACAATACGCACCTGTTACTCTTTTTAAAGCAACCCTAACAGCTTCTTCTAAATTACAATCATTGTTAGTACGAATATCCTCTATGAAATTGAGTAAAACTTCAGTATCGGTTTCACTTGTAAAAGAATAGCCTTTATTCAGTAAATCTTTTTTGATTTGCGCATAGTTTTCAATGATACCATTATGAATCATAGCCAATTTTCCGCTAGCCGAAGTGTGTGGATGCGCATTTCTATCATTGGGTTCGCCATGTGTAGCCCAACGTGTATGTCCGATTGCAATATTGGCATGTAAATCTTTTCCTAAAATAGTTTCTTCTAAATCGGCAACCCTTCCTTTTTTCTTGTAAACTTTTAATCCGCCGTTTAATAAGGCCACACCTGTACTATCATATCCACGATATTCTAATCTTTTTAAGCCTTTAATTACAATTGGATAAGCTTCTCTTGGTCCGGTATAACCTACAATTCCACACATAAATGAATGATTTTTAACCTTTTAATAAAATTCTTACAAAAAACAACCCATTAAAATTACTTAGTATTTAATAGGAATGCATAATAGTTGGCAAAGTAACAAAAATGTAGTTAATAATTGAATTGCCATCATTTACCTTTTCAAAGGTATATTCTTTTAATTTTATTGAAACGGAGCTTATGAAACAATATTGGTTGGTATGTATAATTTGCTGGAGCATTCAAATTGCCCATGCTCAAATCATCTTTAATAAGGGAACAACTACAATTTATTTTGTTCGGCATGCCGAAAAGGAAAAAGGTACCAATCCCATTTTAACCGAAGCCGGTAAGCAACGAGCTGGAGATTTATTTCGATTGCTACGAAATGAGCCCATTAAGCGTATTTATGTTACTCAATATCAACGCACTGCACTAACCGCCGATAGTTTAAGGATATTAGGCCATATTGATACCACACATTATTGGGCAGATACTACTGGCATATCGTTAAAACAACAAATTACCGAACATAAAGATTGGGGTAAAACACTATTGGTTATAGGCCATAGTAATACCATTCCGGCAGTAATTAAGGCGATGGGATATACAGCCGAGCCAATTGAAATTGCAGATAATGCCTTTGATCAAGTATTTATCTTAACGATAAAAAAGAGGCGGATTACTTTAAAACGCCGCTTGTATGGATTGCCTCCAACGGCTACTGCAGAAAAAATGGTTTTACAATAAATTTATTTTATAATAAGATGCCTTGTAAAAAAATATAGGCCACAGAAAAATATATTATCAATCCGGTAACATCTACCAATGTGGCTACAAATGGAGCAGAGCTTACTGCCGGATCGGCGC
>JBMOEQ010000387.1:0-2334 GCA_049314655.1 Ferruginibacter sp.
CATTTATTGAAGCACATCCACATTTTAGTTTAGATGGAGCTTGGGAACGATCAACACGCCTTATACAACAACAGTATCCACATACGCATTCGTATCCCAGTTTAGAAACGGTTTTAGCAAATGATGCTATTCAATTAATAGTTGTAAATACTCCAACCTATACCCATTTTGATTATGCCAAAGCCTGCTTATTAGCGGGCAAACATGTAATTGTAGAAAAAGCATTTACTACTACCGTTGAAGAAGCGATTGAATTGCAACAACTTGCTACAGCTAAAAATTGCATGTTGGCTGTTTACCACAATAGAAGATGGGATAGCGATTTTTTAACCACGCAAAAAGTTGTTCACTCGGGCATACTAGGTAATATCCATGAAGCATCTATAAGATTTGAGCGATTTAAAACTGCACTAAGTCCTAAACTACATAAAGAAACACCGAATGCAGGCGCAGGTTTATTAAAAGATCTTGGTCCGCATTGTATTGATCAAGCCATTACTTTGTTTGGCATGCCCGAAAAAGTTTTTGCAGATATCAGGATAGTGCGTGCACAATCTCAAATAGATGATGATTTTTCTTTAACATTATATTATCCCAATTGTCGTGTACATATTAAAGCAAGTTTATTGCATGCAGCTGCGTTGCCTGCATTTGAATTACATGGCAACAAAGGAAGTTTTACAAAAGAAAGAGGAGATGTTCAAGAAGCCGCTTTATTAGCCGGAGTTGTACCGGGTTCTTCTAATTGGGGCGAAGAACCGGCAGCATTATCGGGCAAACTAACACTAGTTAAGGAAAAAGGATTTGAAACCAGTTTTCTTCCCACAGAAAAGGGCAACTACATGCAATTTTATAATGGGATATATGAAGCGCTAACGCATCAAATCAATCCTCCGGTTACTGCGGTAGCTGGTATACAAGTAATGCAAATTATTGAAGCAGCCATTCAATCGAACATTATAGGAAAATCAGTTGCAATTCAACCATTATAAAAATGCTATTGTAAGAATCTATTGTTCAAGCACATCAAACCAAACTTTTTTTGAATCGTTCCAATCGCCATTATAATTGATGGTAATTTCTTCACCGGCTTCTATTGCACGAACCGTTTTTACCCACATGGTATTATTGTCGAAATCCATAAAGTACTCGCAATTGCTTGCGTAACTGTGGTTGTAAATAGGTATCCATCCCAAAGCCATAACACATTGATCTAATTGAGGGCCCCATTCAAAAATATAATCGTGTAACAAGGTTTGATCTAAATGTACCCGATCTGATTTAGGCATTACAATTACCGGTGCTATTTCAATGATGGTTTCTTTGGCAATAGCTTCTTCTGTAAAAACCCCTCTACCCTTGCCTGGAATTTCTCGGATCACTAAATTTGGTTGCAGCATAAATGAGCTTTTAATTCAAAACGAGTAATTTGCAAGTTAATGATTACAAAATAAGCAATACCTGTATTGTACAAGTTTGCTTTTCATGCATTGTTTTTTTTCTTTCAAAATACTTAATCTGTCATGTCTTTATCAATGGAAAATTTATCCTTAAATGATCAATTCAATGAAGTCATTGCCTCAGAGGATAAACTGAAAATTAAAGATTTTCTAAATCATCAAAATATCAGTGAAGTTGCAGAACTGATTTACGAAAATGAGGAATTTGAAAGTCAAATTATCAGTCATCTTTCCTTACATCGTGCAGCCAGTGTGTTTAAAATTTTGGACTTGCCTGTTCAAAAAAGAATCATCAAACATTTGCCTGCATTTACTACTGCCGAATTATTCAATGAATTACCTGCGGATGATAGAACCGCATTTTTAAGTGAATTACCGAGCGATGCAGTAAGAGAATTGGTAAAAACATTAAATCCAGAGGAAAGAAAAATTACCCTAGCACTTTTAGGCTATCCCGAAGGCAGTGTTGGAAGATTGATGACGCCCGATTATGTATATATCTATGAGCAAGATTCCGTTGAAGATGTACTTAACACCATTCGCAGATATGCCAAAAGCAGCGAAACCATTGATGTAATTTATGTGATCAATGAAAAAGGCGAACTGTTAGATGATATACGTATCAAGGACTTCATCATGGCTACGCCCGATACCAAAGTAGAAGAATTGATGGATGGACGCTTTATTGCATTGCATGCCGAAGACGATCAAGAAGTGGCCAATGAAGCTTTTAAAATGAACAACCGAGTGGCTTTGCCTGTAGTAAGCAAAAGCAATAAACTATTAGGCATTGTTACCATTGATGATGTGTTGTGGGTAGCCAGTGAAGAATTTAGTGAAGACATGCAAAAAATGGGTGGTACACAAGCTTTAG
>JBMOEQ010000388.1:0-2313 GCA_049314655.1 Ferruginibacter sp.
AAAAAAAAGAATAAACACAGCTCCCCTCGATGTTGAAATTCAACATCCAGCTATTGAACAACAAAGCGACAACAATGAAGCTGTAATACAATTATACAAAGCCATAAGAACACTTGCCGAAACCGACAGGGCAATCATTTCACTTCATTTAGATGGTTACGACCATTCAGAAATTGCCTCAATCATGGGTATTTCTGCAAATAATGCAGGTGTAAAGCTGTATCGTATTAAAAATCATTTGACCAACTTACTCAATCCGCAATAAAATGGACATCAATTCAATTTGGAATAATATTGATACCGCATCGCCATCGTTAGAACGTATGGTGAAGCAAACGCAATTCAATCAACTCAAATCAAAGAATGTGTTAGCGCAATTGAAAAAGAAAGTATTAATAAACTTATGCTGGGCAATTTTGATAGCAGTGGCATACCTTATTGTTATTTTTCTTTACCCGGTTTGGCAAATTGTTGTTGGGTTTGGTACAATTTTAATTTTTTCAATTTGGGGTATTTATGCCACTTACTTAGAATACAAAAAAATCAACCCTGATATTGATATACAAAATAACCTTGTACAAGAACTAGCTAGGCATCATTCCAGTATTACCCATTGGATAAAAACGCAAGAAAAAGTGGCGTTGTTTTTTTACCCCATAAGTGCAGCTAGTGGATTTTTATTTGGCGGCATGATTGGTTCCGGCAAACCCATTGAAGTATTTTTATCGAAGCCAATTGTGTGGATCACTCTAATCATTTCAATCATAGTATGCACCATTGCCGCTTACTATTTAGCGAAATGGATGTTTAAAGTTAGTTTTGGTAAAACCCTTCAACAATTGGAAGATGATTTAGATGCGCTTAGAAAGGAAGAAAACACCATCTAAAAAAAAGCCCCTGCTTTAGCAGAGGATATATTAGGGGTTACAGCAAATTATTGTTCTAAAGGTGGGCGCAATTTTCTACGAGAGCACTTACCCTTTTTATAATACTTGATAGGGAACATATCATCTTGCGTATTGGTAAAACGGTTAAAAATAAATTTCACCAAGCGAGCAAACGTATTGTTACCTCGATTTGAATGTACGGGGAACATTGGATTCTTTTTATCGTAACGAATTTCGCTCATCCTATATTGTATTAACGGCCGGCAAAGTAATAGAATTTAATAGATAGATTACGCAAAGTATGACAGATAATTTGTTCACTTTAGTGGAAAAGTGTCGTTAAAACTTTGCTAATTACAGCTATAAACTAGCAGATTACTGCTTTTACAAGTGCTTTCAAATTTTAAATAATTGAAAAAATCTATCCCTAATCTGCCTTAAAATTGGCATAAAATTGATTTTAATGTTGCGTTTGCAATTTTAAAACCGAGTTTTGAGCTATCTTTCTTAAAATGTAATAAAAATGCAGGCTAAATTTTTCCTTTCTCTTTTTTATAGTCTCTTTTCTTTTACCATTTGCATTGCTCAAATTAACAATACCACAAATTTAGATTCATTAAAAAAAGTTGCAACTGCTCAAAAGCAGACTTTAGCTAAGCAATATTCAAAAAGCAGCCTTACGTATTTTATTACCAAGGTTAACAACCAACAGTTTGGGTATTATATTTTTTGCGATGGACAATTACTGATAGATCAAAAAACCATTCCAGCTGTAGCCGGTAATAATGGTTTCAAAAACGAAAAAGATGCAAAAAACGTGGCCGCTTTGGCCATTAAAAAAATTAAACAAGGAGAAATGCCGCCTACGATAAATGTGGCCGAATTGAAAAAGTTGAAGGTTAAGCTGTAGCATTAGATGGTTGATAGATGTAGCAGAAGCGCTATATAGCATCAAACTATTTTACCAATTGCATATTGGAATTAACCCCACCTTTTAAATGAATAGAAATTGTGCTTGTATATATTTTATAATTTTTCAATCGAAAACCATCAAAAACATGAACCAAGTTATTCATTTTGAAGTAGGACAAGTATGGAAATTCATCAATCGGATTGGTGAAGAAAAATCTACCCTTACCATATTGAAAGTTGATGACGAGGTTTCTGGAAAAATTGTTCATATTAGAGTTGATGGTATTTCCATCGTTAATCCTGCCGGGATATTAACCCACGAACTTTTACATCTTCCTTTTTCAATCACTGCTTTGGAAGATTCTGTAACCGAACTTATTAACCAAGTAAATGAATTGCCGGAGTTTTTAAATGGATACGAACACTGGAAATCTGCATTTGATGAAGGCAAAGCTGGTGTTTGGAAACTTCCTGTACATGAAGTTGTTGAAGCTATTGGAAGCATGTCGGGGGT
>JBMOEQ010000389.1:0-2289 GCA_049314655.1 Ferruginibacter sp.
AATATTCAAAAACCAATTAGAACAATCTTCATTATTCGTTCCAAAACTTCTCGCAAGTACTCCCGATATATTGGTATTGTTAATATACCCTTTACTCGAATGATTGGCTGCTAATGCTAGGTTAACTACATTTCGTTGATTGTCGTCGTAAACAGACATGTCTGCAGAAGCAGCAATATATTTAAATGGCTTATATAAATTAAACCATTGTAATTTGCTTACCCCTGTTACCCTTAAATTGTTTTTACTGCAACCTGTTAATCCCGGATTGAAATAAATAGGTGCATATTGAAATTGTGTAAACAACATGTCTTGGCCATTTACAATTACAGTAAACAGCAAGCAAGAAATTAGTATCGTTAATTTTTTCATGGTGTTATCTAAATAAGGTTACAGTACCAAATGTGTGTGCAGGTGCACCATTCATATTATTGTTGTAAGCCATACCAGACCACTGTTTGCCATTTCTAAAACGAGCAGTAATTCTCCAGGCGTATGCATCTTGAGGCATTGCTACTCCTTTAAATGTGCCATCCCAACCTTCTACAGGACTTCCAGCTGCATCAAGTTTTGTTGACTCGTAAAGTAATTTTCCCCATGCATCAAAAATTTGAAATTTATATTCTGCTATTCCTTTCCCAAGAGGTCTGAAAAATCTAAATTGGTTTTGCAAACTATTGGGATAAAATGCATTTGGAACATATAAATATCCAGGTTGTCCTTCTATTCTTGCAACTTTAAATATTGTATCAGTGCAACTAGTATTCATGTCTACAACAATAAGCTGTACACGATACGATCCAGTATCATTATAAAGATGCGTAACATCTCTACTAGATGAATTTGTTCCATCTCCTAAATTCCATAAATACCTATACTCGCTTCTGTCTAATGTTAAGTTTTGAAATGTGAATGAATAATTAGGTATTGAAATTATTGCCGAAGGCGTTATTACAAAATCTGCAGCAGGGGGGATAATTGCTGTTATTAGATTCGCCTTTATCAATGAGTCGCTACAACCATCAGAATTTGATGCAACCAATTTTATTGTATACGGTGTATTGCTAGGAGAGAAAATATAAGATGGATTTTGAGCTGAACTCGAATAGCCATTACTAAATGTCCATAAATAGGTATTTGCGTTGGTAGTTAAATTCGTAAACAATACCCTTGCAGAATCACAGGTAGTTGAATTGTTTGCAGAAAAGTTAACAACAGGCTTATTACTTACAGTTATCATTCTACTGGTGGTATCATAACAAACCCCGTCACTTGCAACTAAAGTAATTAAGTAATGACCTACTGTATTGTATAAATGTGTGGGATTTGAGAAAGTAGTAAATGGTGAATTGTCTCCCCAATCCCATTTGTAAGTGTTTGCATGTTGACTATTATTTCTAGTTACTACATTTAAAAAACCTGTACATCCTAAAGTGTCATTTACATCAAAGATTGCTTTTGGTTTAATTCTAGAAACAAACGTAAACAAAGAAGTATCGGGTTTACAATTGTAAACATTTGAAGCGATCAACATTACAGTGTAAGATGTAGATGGTAAACTTATTACAAATGTTGGTACTCTTGCAGTGTCAACTAAAATGCCATTCAAATACCATTTAAAGAAAGTAGCATCACTCGATCCATTATTTACTAATGGTATAAATGGAACGCATGTATTTGGGTTGCTTATGTTAAAACTAGCTCTAGCGGTTGGATTCATCTGTATATATCCAACAGCGGTATCGCTACATCCAACTGAATTTGTTGCTATTAATTGAGTAGTAAATTGATATGGCAATGGAACAGAAGGAGCAAGTTGATACCTATAACTAAAATTACCACTTGTTGCAAGTTGAATTCCATTCACTAACCAGCGATAGCTAATTGCACCAACATCATTATAGGTTGAAGTGTTTATATAGCTAATGGTTGTGTCTCTATTACATAAAGCAAAATTTGTGGGTGTGAAATTTGCATTTGGAGTGCCTTTAACTACAATAGAATACATGACACTATCTTTACATCCTGCAGCATTTATGGCATACATTTTAACTATAAATGTCCCGGGATTATTAAATGTATATTGTATTGCAGCGCCATTTAAAATTACTAAAGAAGGATTTATTGTTGTGTCGTTTATATACCATGTTACTTGTTCATTAATAATAGCAGGTGCAACAGCGGAAAACGTAAAAGGTGCACAATTCACCGATCCAATATTTGTTTGTAAACTTATATTTGGCTTTACTAAAATAGAAATCGATTTAACTATTGTGTCGTAACAAATTA
>JBMOEQ010000390.1:0-2287 GCA_049314655.1 Ferruginibacter sp.
CAACTTTTTTCAACATTTCTTCACTTCATACAATAGAAAAAGCCCCGTCCAATACCGGGGCCTTTCTTTTCTTATGGTCGTGCCTAACAATAAAAAGGTGAGCTATATAATCATAGGTTTATCTATCGTATTAATATTAACCGAAATCAGAATTTTTTTTGAAAAGTGTAAAGCTAAATTGCCCTTGAAGATATTGTACAGGAGGCATACCTAAGAAGCACAGGGCTTCAAATTGAGGCATTGCTGCGGGTGAATATTTCTTGTGGTTTTTCAGATTTACAATCAATTACTGATTGTTGGTTTCAATATATAAAACAGTATTTCTTGTATTTTATTGTAAATGCTGGCAATTTATTTTTTAAAAGTATATTGATCAATAACACTTTATAGTTATTTATCATGGTTGAATGTGTATTGCAAGGGGTTGTTTATGCACCTTTACATTCTACAGTCCATTAATACAAATCGCTTCTCCATTGTTTTTTTGGCCTACCTTTTTTTGCAACGGGTGTATCATCGAGTGGAGGTGCTTTTGGGTGGCGATATTTTTTATCTGGTTCTGCCGGTGCCGATTTTAAAACTTGAATATGTAAAGAGGGTAAAATAGTATCCGGCAATAGATGTTCGCCAATATACAATCGATTTCGGGTACGCGTAATAGCTACATACAATACATTAATTTCTTCTTGCAAGCGGGCAATGGTTAAGGACGACAAACCTACATCGCTCGATAATTGCGCAATCTTTTCTTCCGTAATAAAATCATTGGCCAGTTGTACGGTATCATATTCTAAACCTTTACAACGATGAACGGTAGAAAAAATAAAAGCCGCTTTTTCTTTATCGGCATCGGCAACATGTTTGTCTTTCAGCTTTTTTAAAATAGCCGGAATATCATTACCATATTTTTTCACCACTTCTACCAACATGGATAAAGTGGCATCTTCTGTTTTTTCAATATAGCTTTCCAAATCGGCAATATTGTTTAAGGATTTTAACATTGGATCCTTGATGAATTCATGCTTACCATTATATAAATTCAATACATCATACAAAGAAGTACCATCATCGGCATAAGTGTAAGAATGTATATTGCCTTCAAAATATATTTTACTGGAAGCACTCATGGTACTTACTTGTTCGATGGCTTTTAGTAATAACCCTAAATTGGTTCGGGCAATAATAGCTTTTACTTTTATAGCATCGTGATGTCCGTTTCCTTTAATAACCATATTGGGTTGATTGCCCAAATAGTGTTTCCAATTCAATACTTCAATAGCTAAGTTGGCAATTGCTTTTCCAAATCTAAAACTGGTAGATAAAGGATACGATTCAAAATGTACTTTTTCTAAAGAGTTGATGGCATACCGCCAACCATAAATTTGTTGGTGTGTATCGCCGGCAATTACTTTAATACAAGGTTGCTTTAAAAATACATCTAACATGGCGGGAGAAGCATCTTGGCCCTCATCAAACAAAATATAATCGTAGGGTAATTTGGGTTGCGACAACTGAAATTTCTTCAAATAAAAATCGTGTGTAATTTCTATGGTGCCGCTATTCATCTTACTTAAAAACAAGCGGGTTAATTGTTCAATAGGCGCATAATGCAATTCAACAAAGGCTAATGCTTTGGGATCGGCAACAACATCTTTATAATTTAAATCCTGCACTTTGGCTACAGTGCTGTTGCAGAAATAAGCAATAAATTTTTGAACATGACTGGCTATAATATAGGCCGTTTGTGCATCGCTATTGGCCGAAAGCTGCAATAATTGTGCAATTTCATGAACGGTATAGGCATTGGTTTTAATGCGATAGCCTAAAGGACGAACAATATAATAGTAGGCTAAAGAATGTGCAGTTTCTACTACAACATTTGTTAATCCTTTTTTTGAAAACTTTGCCTGCGCTTCTGTTTTTACCGATTTATTAAATGCAATATAAAGTATACGAGCATGTGCTGGCCTGCTTGCGGCATACGCAATGAGTGTAGTGGTTTTTCCCGATCCGGCCACCGCATTGATTCTAATATTACCGGTTGAATCAATAATATCCTGTTGTTCCTCCGTGAATTGCATGGGTGCAATATTAACTGAAATAGGTGGAGTATTGTAAAATGAATAAAAAAGATACTATATAATTTTTTATGGTTCTATATCATTTCTCTTGAATTAATCTAATGCTACATTTGTTTAAAATTTCATTGTATGAAAAGCCTACTTGTGATTGTCGGAACTTTATTTTTTTACCAATTATCTGCCCAAACATTTACCGAATCTAACTT
>JBMOEQ010000391.1:0-2280 GCA_049314655.1 Ferruginibacter sp.
AGTTTACGGCTTTTTCGGCATAATCTAATTTGCTTTTTTTGCGGGCAATTTTCCATGTAAATAGAACGGATAAACCACCGGAAACAATAAAGGATATTACAATTTGTGGCCAGTCCATTACATGTGGTTTTCATTGTAAAAGTTAGCTCCCATATCTAAAATACCTTGTGTTCCTGGATGAACACTATCAAATGGATAGCTAAAATCATCTGCCGAATACAATAACATATTTTGAGCTGTAGCATTAATTGCTTTAATATTGTCGTTTACTTCCTTCCGCAATGGATAGCCCCCTGTTTCGTGCAATAACAAATGGTGCCATTTAGGATTACAGTCAATATATGTTCGTATATCAGCTTGTAAATTAATCAGATTAGCGGCTATAGCATTAATTAAATTTTGATCAGATGAATCGTTCTGCCCGCCTGTTGCATATATACCTATATATCGAGGATATTTATTTAGTAAATGCAGGGCTTGCACAAGAGCTGTAATACCTGTTTTGAGCAATAAATTATATACCCCTCCTGGTAGCCATTCAACACCCAGATAAGCACCACCATAAGCATATTGGACAATATTTAGTACAGTATTTTTAAGAAAAGCATAATTCAGATTACATGAGAACCCATTTGCATTGGTAATTGGTTGATCTGAATTGTCAGGCGTAAGGCTTTCAAGTGCAGATGTACCATAGTTCCATATTTTTACATTATTCTGCGCATTTGTAATATCACCAGACAATTTACTTTTAACAGATACTCCACCGTGCATGATACTATCACCTAAAAATATTGCAGTATCTTCAATGCCCCATCCTATAAATCCTAAAACAATTAATTTTTCTGCATTTGTAAGAGTATTTTGAAATACAAGCATTTCAGTTATAAGCGCAGATGTTTTAAAACTTATTTTATTTGTAATCGGAAATTCAATTAACTGTAAATACGTATAATAGTTAGTACCGTCAAATATTTGACTTTCGCACTTATTATGACCATTTCCAGCTTCATAATCACCTATTTTAGTATAATTGGTAATTGCAGGACTAAAGAACGTCCCATCTTCTTTTTTAGGAAGGTATATTTTATTTGCGCCATACGTATAAAGTGTATATCCATTAATTAGGTGAGAAGGATAAATATCCTGTGTGACAAATTCATAATGAGCCATTGTTGTAATTACCGTTCCGGTAACTGAATCAATTATAGTATCTGCCCATTGTTGCGAAAAATCAAGATGAAAAACTACTACATTAGATTTCCTAACTTTAAAATATACAATCGTATATCCTGCTGTAATAGACCTATCAATTACAGATGATGTAGCACCCTGGTATGTTGATCCGGTTGCAGTTATATTAAGTGTTTCTGTTTGCGAATCAATAGTTACAATCACTTTAATTGCAGACATATTGCGCAAATCGAAACCGATTTTTACATAATGATAATTTGTAGTGTCAGGGATAGCAATTGTACTTGTTACGGTTCGTTTTGCCGTAGCATTGTTATAGGTTATAACTCTTATTTTATCATTATACTGTTGAATTACAATACCAATTGCTCCAGTATATAATATGTTATATTCTTGTATTGTTGTAGGAACATTAGTGAGGCTATCAAATTTAAGGAGATATTCGTATTCGTTCAATACACCATCTGTTGGGGCTATAATTGATTTATCGGCCAAATGCGATCCATACCAATGTCCATTACTATTCGCTGGGAAATGAGTTGCATTGCTTCTCACTATTTTAGCATCGTTTCCGTTTTCGTTTTTAAAATAGTAGCCGTCTGTTTTCTGTAGAATGCTGCCTTTTAGGTATAATGATATATCCCTAAAAAATGAGTATTTTAATAAATCATTGCTAAACTTCCCTACCGGCATTTTATAAAATATTAATTGTTACATCAATATCATCGGTGGGTAAATATTTGGCGTAAAGTTTAACACTTCCGGCGGAGCTTAGCGTTTTTGGGAGGATTACGGCGGCTATTACAATATCTATATCGTCGTTTTCGGGTATTACATCAACTATGCTGGTGGCTTGTATGGCGGCGTTGGCTAAATCGTATTCATAGAGTCCATCTGCTAAATTCCAGTTATCAACATCGAGCGTTAGCGGCGTTACCTGGGTAACTTTGTTGGTAATAACTAATGCTTTGCTGCTGGTAACTCCTACCAGTTGAGCGGGCGTATTATCGACCGGCATTATATCTACCCTGGCATTATCAATAGAAAAGCATTTTAATAGCTTGCTGGTTGCGTGGATATTACCAG
>JBMOEQ010000392.1:0-2278 GCA_049314655.1 Ferruginibacter sp.
AGGATGGCGATTTTACGGATGCCGATGAAAATGTGTATGCTTCAATCGGAACCTTTATCACACCTCACATTACAAGTGGATTTACACCTCCGGCCGGAGCTTTATTGGGTAATACCCGAATGAGAATAAGGTTACATGATGCTGGTATAGGACCAAATGCCACACCTTGCGGCAACTCAGATTATGGTGAAGTGGAAGATTATTCAGTTAATGTTATTTCCAATGTTTGTGTTCCTGTAAATATAACAAATCATCCTGCTGCATTGCAATCATCCTGCTCACCTTCTGCAAGTATTTCTTTTAATGTTACTGCAACCGGCGACAGTCCGATAAATTATCAATGGCAGTATAACAACGGAGGTAACTGGGTAAATGTAAGCAATGGAATACCCACAGGAGCAATTTATACCAATACAAGCAGCAATGCAATGACTGTTAATGGTATTACAAATGCCTCAACCTATGAATACAGATGCTACCTTAGCAATTGCAACGGAATAAATTTTCAAACGTCAAATAATGCTTTGTTAGTTATTAATCCAAATCCATCCAATGCAGGAACAATTAGTGGATTAACAACTGTTTGTCAGAATCAAAATAATGTAATTTATACTGTTCCAACCATTACTAATGCAACTTCTTATATATGGACATTGCCGGCTGGAGCTAATGGTTCGTCCACAACCAATACTATTACCGTTAACTTTGGTTCGAATGCGGTTTCGGGAAACATTATCGTAAATGGAAGTAATGCCTGTGGTTATGGAACTTTCTCAAGCAAATCAATCACAGTAAATACCTTGCCAACTAATGCCGGAATTATTTCGGGTGCGACAACAGTTTGCAAAGGACAGAATAATGTAATTTATTCAGTTGCAACTATTGCCAATGCAACTTCCTATATCTGGACCTTGCCGGTTGGAGCAAGTGGAAACAGCACAACCAACAGCATATCAGCAAACTTCAGCAACAATGCCACTTCAGGAAATATTACCATAAAGGGTAGCAATACATGCGGCGAAAGTAATACTTCAAGCTTGAGCATTACTGTAAAAGCAATACCAGATATGGCTTCGGGCATTACCGGAGAAGATTCAGTAAATCAGGGACAAGGCAATATCGCTTATACCGTTCCACTTATTGCTAATGCCAGCACTTATAGCTGGACATTGCCTGCAAATGTTTCAGGTAACAGCAGCAATAATTCCATAAATCTTTACTTTTCGGATTCAAGTCTTTCGGGCAACTTAACAGTAAAAGGACAAAATGAATGTGGAATTGGCGAACCTTCATCTATTTACATTAAGGTATTTAAACAGTTGAATGTAACTCTGTTTTTAGAAGGAATTTATCAGCCACTTGCAATGACGATGGCAAAAGTACAGGATGAAAACGGAGATCATTTCTCCGGAAATATTTCCGATACCTTAAATGTATCTCTTCACAGTAATGCATCACCTTATCAGCTTTTACACTCATTTGCAAACATTAATCTATTGCAGAATGGATGGTGTTCCTTCAGAATACCATCAGAAATAAATCAAGCTTATTATATGGCAATTCGTCATCGCAATCATATTGAAACATGGAGTTCCTTCCCTGTTTCCTTTGCAAATGATACGGTGACTTATGATTTTACGAATGCCATAGATAAAGCTTATGGCGATAATCAGAAACAAGTATCGCCCGGGAAATTTGCCATTTTGGTAGGCGATGTAAATCAGGATGGAGTGATAGATTTATCGGATCTTGTAAATATGGATTCCGATATAACCAACGGAAGTTTAGGCTATATTGTTTATGATTTGAATGGTGATGGAATTATTGATTTAAGTGATTTAGTTAAAATAGATGAAAATCTGACGAATGGTATTGTGGTTATAACTCCATGATAATAAGAAAAGAACCATTGCAGATGCAGTGGTTCTTTTCTAATAATTTGTATCATTCCTTAAATCTGCTTAATTAGCAATTAAACTATTATCTTTGTATAACAAAAAGTAATCTGATTAAAAAAAAAATGAAAAGGCACAGCTTTTTATTTCTGATTTTTCTAATTATTCTCACTGCTTTTTCATGTAAAAAAGAGTCAATTCCTGATAAATATAAAACTGAAAATGTAATTATAATTGTGATTGATGGTGCAAGATATTCAGAAACCTGGGGTGATACATTGCATCAATATATCCCCTTTTTTTCAAATGAAATCTCAAAAAAGGGTATTGTAAATACTAATTTTTATAACAACGGACCAACTTATACACTTGCTGGACACTCT
>JBMOEQ010000393.1:0-2270 GCA_049314655.1 Ferruginibacter sp.
CATTATCTATGGGAAATATGACGAATAAATTAACTGTGGGTGATGTAAATATCAATGGTACTTTAACCTTGTCATCTGCAAATGGCGGTAATATTTGGGTAAACGGAAGTTGGAATAGAAGCAGTACGGGAACATTCAATCCTAACTTTACTTCAAGTACAGGTGTAGGAAGATCAGTTTATTTTGTTGGGTCAAACAATGCTACAATAACTGCAAATGGTGGTGAAGTTTTCCCTTATTTATTTATGGATAAAGCTGCACAATCTAATTCAGTTAGTTTGCTAGATAGTGTTACCGTAATAAGAACATTGAATTTAGTAAGAGGTACTTTAGCTTTAGGCGATAAAAACCTTGCATTATTATCTAATGCCGACTATACTGCTGCTGTATCAGAAATTGTTACCCCTGCTAATATTGATATCACTTATGGTACCGGAAGATTTGTTCATCAACGTTTCATTCCAAGTGTATCTAGTCCGCGTAGAGCATGGAGATTATTAACTTCACCGTTATCCAACTCTATTTCAATTTTTGATTCATGGCAAAATGGTGGTGTTTATCAAGCCGGAAAAGGAACACATATTACTAGTCCGGGTGCAACTGGCCCCGATGGCAACGGATTAGATATTAATGCTACAAGCGGTACATCTTTCCGTTTATGGAATCCTGCTACTCAAGGGTATTTTAATGTAACTAATACAAAAACAGAAAATATCTCAAGAGGTACAGGCAACAGTGCAGCCAATACAGGTTACTTCATTTTTGTAAGAGGAGATCGTGAAACTGGAATGTTAGACTTTGGATCTACTTTAACCAATTCAACTACATTAAGCAGTAGAGGTAAATTGCAATATGGCGAGCAAAGCTTTACGGATATTGCAACCGGCTTCGATAAATTTACCCTTATTGGTAATCCTTTTGCTTCACCCATTGATTTAAATTTAGTGTTGAATAATTCGGGTAATGTAAACATTCAACGCAAAATTTATACTTGGGATTCAAGGGCAAATCTTGTAGGTGGGTATGTTGCTTTGTCTGAAGATGTTCCAGGAGATGGTGCTTTCATTGCTGATCCTAGTTATGGTAGAATTAATCAAAATATTCAATCTGGACAATCATTCTTTGTTATTACGGATAATGCAGGTACTGCACCAGAATTAAAAGTGCTTGAAAATGATAAGGTGGCTACAACTTCTGCTAGTTTCATGCGTCCTGCAAATGTAAATTCTACTGTACCTAATATTCGTACCAATTTGTATTTGTTGAATACAACAGATAATACGGTTACGGATGCAGATGGAGCAAGTGCAAGATTTAATGCAACCTTCTGTGGATGTGTAAATACGCAAGACAATATCAAACTTACCAATGTAAATGAAACATTTGGTTTGATGCGCAATGGTTCTTTCTTAGCTACTGAACGTAGACCAGAACCAGTTGCCGGCGATACGTTGTTTATGCGCTTAACACGTTCAACACAAAGAAGCTATCAATTGCAAGTTGTTCCAGAAAATATGAATCCATCTTTGTATGCGGTACTTGAAGATGCATATTTAAATACATCAACAGTATTGAACATGACGGATACCAACAGACTCAATTTTGTAATCAATGCTGATGTGTTGTCGCAAAATCAAGATCGTTTCAGAATTGTATTTGGTGCTGCTCCAATACCAGTAACCTTCACTAACATTAAAGCAAGTGCACGCGGAAACGATATTGCAGTTGAATGGAAAGTAGATAACCAAATTAATATTGCATCATATCAAGTAGAGAAATCTACTGATGGTCGCAACTTTACTAAAGTAAATACAACTGCTGCAATAGGTGTTAATGGTTCTACAGCAACCTATAATTGGTTAGATGTTAATGCGGTGACCGGAGCTAATTATTATCGCATTAAGAGTGTAGGTGTAACCGGATTGGTTGAAATGAGCAGAATAGTAAAAGTAACCATGGGTAAAGGTCAACCTGGTATTTCAGTTTATCCAAATCCAGTAACGGATGGTGTAATTGGCGTACAATTGAATAACCTCACTCAAGGAATTTACAGTGTTCGTATTACCAATACACTTGGACAACAATTGTTCATCAAACAAATTAATCATGATGGTGGAAGTGCTACAGAAACAATCGTTCCTGAAAAGCGTTTGCCAATTGGAATCTATCAACTCGAATTATTGGCTCCTGATAAAACAAGATCAGTAACTCAATTAATAGTTGAATAATTGTTATCAAAACAAACTGCAAAAGGGTTCTTCGAAAGAGGA
>JBMOEQ010000394.1:0-2263 GCA_049314655.1 Ferruginibacter sp.
AGGTGAAAAATATTTCGGGTGGATACAAACTTTGGGAAGCCTGCACCAAGGAAACAAAAGTACATAAGAACATAGCATCAAATGCCCTTTTGGCTACAGTATAACGATTCAATACTAAAATAGAAAGTATAGTATACTGAAACTAGAAATGTTTTAAAAGGAACATTTTTAATGCTGCTTAATTGTTCATTGAACATCAAAAAAAATGCATGCATCAAGGATATTACCCTGATGCATGCAGAAAATCATTTATTGGGAAAAAAGTTTGAATTTTTAAATAGATCCCGTTTAAAAATTCGTTAGCATTATTTATTACCCTTTATAATTGTAGTTTCTAAAGTTGAAGTATTGGTTTTTAGTTTCACAACGTATGAACCTGTTGCCCACGCACTACAATCTAAAATAGTTTGTCCCGCTAAAGCAGCAGCGGGAGTAATATTTTTCCGCATCAAAACTTTTCCAGAAACATCATATACCCAAATAGCACCATTTAAATTACCATGCTTAATGGTAACCCTATCTTGTATTGGATTAGGGAAACACTGTAAACTGTTTTGTGCATTATATTGTACAAGCACTGTTTTGGAATAATCAAAACTACCATCCGCATTTTCGGTGCGTAAGCGATAATAATTTTTACCTTTTAATGGAGCCGCATCTACAAAATCATATACTTGAGTAGTAGTGGTATTGTTATGTGCTGCAATAGTTCCGATTGCAACAAAACGTTGTGATGCATCGGAGCGTTCTATAACAAAACGATTGGTACCTTGTTCGGTTTCTGTTATCCAATTCACTGCTACAGATGCGCCATTTTTTTGTGCAGAAAACTTACTGAGTTGAACAGGTAATACAAACACCGGTAAAGTATATCCTGCAGCCGTATAACGAGTATGAATGGCCAAACGCTCGGCATTGGTATAGCCTAAAGTTGCTGCCATTTGATATACGGCAACTGCGGCATCATTTTGACTGCTAGAGCCATTGGTTAAAGCTAAGCCCGACCAAAATACTTTATCGGATCTTTGTCGACCGATATCATCCCATATTTTCATATTGGAGGTTGCCCAAATTTGCCCATCGGTATGAATTTGACTTACTAACCCTCCCGGATAAACGGATGAATAATTCAACACTCTTCCGCCCCAAAAAGGATTATGTCCATCCCAATTGAAGGTCCAATTATATGCAGCATTTGCGGTAGGCCAATTGCCCTTTGATCTGCTGTAAGAGCCTGCCCAATAATCGCCGGTTCCTTCACTCAATCCGTTTACTTGAGACAATCCACCACTGGTTACCCAATCGTGTAAACCATGCCCCAATTCATGTATAATTACATCTGCATCTTCAGCATCATCAACACCACCCTCACCAAAAGCCAATCTTCCTGTACTGCCAAGATAATGCGAATTATCGGCGCCACTTAATCCACTTGGATCAAACCTAACACCACCTGTATATTGATAAGGCATGATCGACAATCCCAATGTTACATTCAAATAGCGCATAGCCGCATCTATATGGTAATACGTATTCACCGCTTCAAACGCATCATCGCTTCTATTAAAATTAAATGTTGAAGAGGCTTGGGTAAACAAACCCTTATTGGGTGCTTCAAAATCTAAGATAACAGCGTAAGGACCAACTAAAGAATATACCCCGGCGGTTAAAGTTATATCGGGTAAGGTTACACTAATGAGTTGTCCTTGTAAAGCTACATTGTTGGCATCAGTGCCATCAACATAACTTCCGGCATAAGTGGTTACCGCTGTACTTAAAGGATCGGGATCAAAAACAAAACCGGTTCCATTTACAGTAGCACGCAATGGTTGTTTGTTGAACGGCAAAGGCTTAAAACGGGGTGATTCTTTTTTATGATGGTAATTGGCAACATCTTCAATTTTAAGTTTAGCGCCAGTTTTTGCATCTATATAAGCATCCCATTCGCCTACCGGTTGATCAGTATTGATTTGAACATGGTGCACCAAATAGGTTGTGCCTTGATGTTGTAAAATCATTAATTGATTAGATTCAAAACTGATTGTACCAGCAACACCCAAATAATCAATTACTTGTTGACGGGCATTTGCTGCAGAAACTACCGGTGTAATAGTATTGATGTTGATGCCATATTGAAACCCATTCATCACAAAATCAATTTTTTGTTTGGGATTGATGTGAAGCGTGATTTCGGCATTGTTATTTACGGGTAATCCTAGATAAGTTTGTCGAAGTCTTACAACTGTACCTCCATCATCGCGAC
>JBMOEQ010000395.1:0-2262 GCA_049314655.1 Ferruginibacter sp.
CACAAGCGGCTGTGTGCATTCCCATTGTATCGGAAAACAAATCTACACCAAACCCTAGCAAAAATGCAGAAATCAATAACAACCATTGTGGCGTTTCGAAAGGAAGCAACAAAATAAAAAGGACATAAACATACGGATTGATATATCCATTGAGATGCATATTATTAAATACCAATACTTGTAGAAGTATCAGCAGAAAGAAACGGGAAATATTCCTGAAATAGACATTATTCATGCTGAGATTCTTTTAGTTTCAATTGTTCGTCTTTGAACATATTCTTAACAACATAAACGTAATCGAGTTTATTGAAATCGGTAGAATAATTAATTTTAATATGATAAAAATTATCGCCAGGATTTAATCCGTATTCGGCAATAGTACCAATTGTTATCCCTTCAGGAAAATCGAGCGAAAATCCACTGGTAATAACGGTATCACCTGTCATCATCCGAATATGTGAGGGAATATCGGTAAGACTGCCTTTTTTATAGCTTCCACCTTCCCATGTAACAGAACCGGCAGCATTGGTCTTTTTTAATTTAGCGCTAATTTTAGTTTCGGAATGTAGCAACGACATAACGGAACTGAAATTTCCGGAAACTCCGTTCACAATTCCTACAATTCCGTTTGAACTCACAACTGCCATGTTGTTTCTGATACCCTGATTATACCCTTTATTCAGCATTAAATAGTTATTCCGTTTGCCTGTTGAATTACTGATTACTTTGGCATCAATGTATTTATATTGTTGTTTGTATAAAGTATCGTGAATAGTAATTTCGCTGTTTGTAAATTTTACATACGATTTTTCAATCATGGCGCGGAGGTTTGCATTTTCTTCGGCAAGTATCCGGTTGTTTTGTTTGAGGTATAGATAATCGAATATATCGTTGTAAGATTGGTAAACTCCTCCTGTTAATTGATTGGCAGTATTCAATATACGAGCTCCTTGGTAATAAGTATTGTTAGCAATCATCACAAAAGCTATAATTTCGAGCAATGCAAATAAAAAGAAAAAATAATATTTTATCAGAAACGCAAAAAGCTGTCGCATTTATTTTTTAAATTATAGGTCAATTCTTGTTGGCAAAGTTAATAAAATACGAATTAGGAATTACGAATTAGAGGTTAAAAATGATAAATGATATGCGATGATATTAGAAATATTTCTTCTGTATCATTTAACCTCTCATTGGAAGAAGTGTCGCATACCATATCAATTACCCGCTTTTTCAGCAGGAACAAAAAATGCAATAACTATATTTACTTACTTAATAAGGAATGTAAATTTATCGAAGTTTTTCAAAGCAATACCCGTACCACGTGCTACTGCTCTTAATGGGTCTTCGGCCACATGAACAATAAGCTTTGTCTTTTGGGCAATACGTTTATCTAAACCTCTAAGCATAGAGCCACCACCTGCCAAATAAATTCCGGTGCAATAAATATCTGCACACAGCTCAGGAGGTGTCATTTCTAATGCATTAAGGATAGCAGCTTCTATCTTTGAGATAGATTTATCTAAACAATGTGCAATTTCAGTATAATTTACATACACTTCTCTTGGTGTTCCTGTAAGCATATCACGTCCTTGTACTGCAAAGTCTTCAGGTGGATTTTCTAATTCAGGAATGGCCGATCCTACTTCAATTTTTATTCTTTCAGCAGTACGTTCGCCAATAACCACATTGTGTTGTTTACGTAAATACTCTTCAATATCCTGGTTAAAATCGTCGCCGGCAATACGTATAGATTTATTACACACAATACCACCTAATGCAATAACAGCAATTTCGCTGGTACCTCCACCAATATCAATTACCATATTTCCATTGGGTTCAAGTACATCAATACCAATACCAATAGCAGCAGCCATTGGTTCATGAATTAACTTTACTTCTTTAGCTCCGGCTTGTTCTGCAGAATCTCTAACAGCTCTTTCTTCCACTTCGGTAATCCCTGAAGGAATACAAATAACCATTTTTAAGGCTGGTGGAAATAAAGGTTTCTTAGGGCTTATCATTTTTATCATTTCCCTTATCATGTATTCTGCCGACTGAAAATCAGCAATAACACCATCTCTCAAAGGGCGAATGGTTTTGATATTTTCGTGTGTTTTACCATGCATGAGCATGGCTTTTTTGCCAACTGCAATAATTTTACCGGTTGTACGGTCAATTGCAACAATAGAAGGTTCGTCCACAACTACTTTGTCGTTGTGTATTATAATAGTGTTGGCTGTTCCTAAGTCAATTGCTATT
>JBMOEQ010000396.1:0-2249 GCA_049314655.1 Ferruginibacter sp.
ACCGGATCGTTTTTTGGTAATGGATTTTGTAAGGAAACAGGTTGCCATTGTTTGCCATTGAATAAGGTTAAACCTGCTTTATAATCATGGGCGTACAACAGGTTGTTACAAATACCTAAATACGACCATTCGGATGGTGCTTCAAATACTGTTACTGCATTAGGCTTGTATTTGAAAATTTTAGTTGTAGTTCTAAAGTAAATGTCATTTTGGTAAGTAACAATATCCCAAACATCACCAAAGCTTTTAAATTGTAAGGGAATACTATCTTTTAAGGAGTGATACTTTAATTTTCCATTTAGGGCAGGAGCAAAGTATCCTATCTCATCTTGTCCGCCTACATAAATTCTTTGATCTATTCCAATTTCAATAGATCTAACGATGGTTTTATTGGGTAAAGGATTGAGTTTCCATTTCATGCCATCAAAACTCAACATTCCTTCATTATTGGCAACATATATAATTCCATTTACATCTTGCTTAAATTCCCAATTTTGCAAACCGGCTCCATAGCTTATTCGGGCGTAATTGAATACATCTGGGAACCCAATTGTATTTTGACAATACACTTGAAGGGGTAAAAAGATGAAGAGTAGCAATTTTTTCATTCCGGTTGTTGCAATGTGATGATGAAGGTATAATAATCGCTTTGATGTAGTGGATTTATTATAAAATGCCCTGTTTTAAGCATATTTATTATCTTTTGATGTAGTATTGAAGTAGCTGTTTATTTGCCTTATTAGGTTTATCGAGGTAGTTTAGTGTATTGCTTTTATGCTATAACTATTGCGCCAAATACTCATCTGCTTTCCTCTCCACAATCATTTTCCGCAGTACTATTTTCTAATTAAAAGCGATTGCATCTTGTCATTATTTATACTTATAAGTAAAAATTTAATATGAAAAAAAGTTTAGTATTGCTCTGCGTATTACTCAATATCTTAAGTGTTCAAGCACAATTATCGGTATTTAGCGATACTTATGCTTCGGGCGTTTCCTTTGTAGGATTTGGAGGATCTACTAATAATGTAACAGTTGATAACACCGTAAATCATTCCGGTTCGGCTTCATTAAAAGCCATCGTAACTACAGGGTATACGGGAGGCGCTTTGGCGAATATCACTGCCCAAAATTTAACAGGTTATAATTGTCTTACTTTTTGGGTTAAAGCCAGCAAATCAGCAACATTAAATGTAGCAGGTTTGGGTAATGATGGAACTAATAAAGTTTTTCAAACAGAATATGCAAATGTGGCGGTTACAACAGTTTGGACAAAAATCATCATTCCAATTCCTAATGCAGCCAAACTTACTGCCGAAGCAGGCTTGTTTCATTTTGCAGAATCATCGGATGAAGGTGTTTATACATTGTGGTTCGATGATATTCAATTTGAAACATTAAGTGCAGCAGTTATTGGCTCACCAACTGTTGGCATTGCAACTGAAACCATCAGCAGATTAATTGGAGAAACGCTTTCGCCATCTGGGATTACTTGCTCTTTTCCTGTAAATGGTGTAACGCAAAATTTAAGTATTAGTAAAAGCTTTTTAGATATATTCAGTTCAAATACAAGTGTAGTAACAGTTGATGTAGCAAATATTGCACTTGCAGTGGCAATAGGCAGTTCAAATGTTACAGCTAAATTGGGTGCAGTTAATGCATCGGGAATTTTAACCGTAAATGTTACCGGTTCGGGTGGCGTTCCATTAATAGCAGCTCCTCCACCACCTGTTCGATCGGCGGGTGATGTAATTTCTCTTTTTAGTGGAGCGTATTCCGATATTAGCGGAATAGATTGGTTTCCTTCTTGGTCGCAATCAACCGTGGTAACAGAAGTAAATATTGTAGGCAATCCAACCAAAAAATACAGCACATTCAATTATCAAGGCGTACAATTTACTGGTGTAGTAAATGCGTCTGCTATGACTACTTTACATTTGGATGTTTGGACGCCCAATTGCACCGCATTGGATGTTTACTTAATTAATACATCACCTGCAACTGTAGAACAAAAAGTAACACTAACACCTGCTTTATCGGGTTGGAATAGTTTTGATATTTTAATTAATCAATACAATACCATTGCTTTAAATAATATTGCCCAATTGAAATTGGTAGGTACGCCATTTGGTTCAAGTACCGTGTATTTAGACAATATTTATTTCTATCGTGCAATTGGTACACCACCAACTGTAAGTATAACATCTCCATTACCTAATGCACAATATCTTGTCGGCAGTGACGTAGTT
>JBMOEQ010000397.1:0-2247 GCA_049314655.1 Ferruginibacter sp.
ATCTACCGGTGAGGGACAAAACTATGCGCAAGTATTAACACCTGCTCAATTGGCCAGATGGAATAAAGCACAAACTGCAACAGAAGTGGTTGAAATTGTTACCCTTGATGAGGCAAAAGCCCGTGAAGCTAAAAAATCTACTCAAAAGAAAACTTGGATTTTTAAGGCAGATATGGTAAGAGATTTTGCATGGGGCAGCAGTAGAAAATTTGTTTGGGATGCGATGCCGGTAAAAGTTGCCGGTAAAAAAGTAATGTGTATGAGTGGTTATGGTAAAGAAGCGTATAACCTTTACCGCAAGTATAGTACAAAAGCGGTAGCACATACCATTAAATCTTATTCTTCATTTACTATTCCTTATCCTTATCCGGTTGCACAAAGTTTAGAAGCCGCTAATGGAATGGAATATCCGATGATTTGTTTCAATTATGGTCGTTGCGAGAAAGACGGTACATATAGCGAAGGCACTAAAAATGGCATGTTGGGAGTAGTGATTCATGAAGTGGGACATAATTTCTTTCCTATGATTATAAATAGTGATGAACGCCAGTGGTCATGGATGGATGAAGGGTTGAATTCGTTTGTTGAATATTTAACGGAAGAATTATTCGATAATAAGTTTCCGGTAGGAAAAGGACCTGCATATAAAATTGTAGATTATATGAAGTTGCCGAAAGATCAATTAGAACCCATTATGACGAATAGTGAAAACATTATTCAGTTTGGCCCTAATGCATACAGTAAGCCAGCAACCGGATTGAATATTTTACGTGAAACCATTATGGGTAGAGATTTGTTTGATTATGCTTTTAAAGAGTACGCACGTAGATGGGCATTTAAACATCCTACTCCGGCTGATTTGTTCCGTACTATGGAAGATGCAAGTGGAGAAGATTTGGATTGGTTTTGGAGAGGTTGGTTTTATGGAACAGAGCCTTGCGATATTGCATTAGATACTGTGAAATGGGCTAACCTTACTTTAGAAGGTGGAAACCCGGGGCCTCGTGGTGGCAATAAAGTAAAACAAAATATAGCTAAACCAATTTTAAATTCTTTTGAAGATATTTCGAAAATTAGAAATAGAGAAGATAAGCGTATTGTGTTTGCTACAGATGCAGATACAACTTTAAGAGATTTTTATTGGAGATATGGAAGAGGTTTGGCAAAAGTAGATGACACCCCGGTTGAAACAACTACGCCAGTTATTGCTGTAGATACATTTACCAATGCAGAAAAAACTGCATTAGCGGGTAATAAAAATATGTACGAATTAACCTTCAGTAATAAAGGTGGATTGGTAATGCCTATTATAATTGAATGGACATATAAAGATGGCACTAAAGAAGTAGATCGTATACCGGTTCAAATTTGGAGAAAGAATGAAAATAAGGTTACCAAAGCTTTCTTAAAGGATAAAGAAGTAGCCTCTATTAAGTTAGATCCAATGCGAGAAACAGCCGATATCAATGAGAAGAATAATGTTTGGCCTACTTTAGAAACGCCTAGTAAGTTTCAATTGTTTAAAGGACGTTCAGGTGGTGGAAGAGGATCGGCATCGGGCAATGCAAACCCTATGCAAAGAGAAATTAATTAAACGGAATTGTTCATATTTTTTAAGCGCCAATCATTAAAAGATTGGCGCTTTTTTTATGAATGATCTATTAAAAGATTGGTGGTTTTTATTTTGATCAATTTGGGTATTTGCTTTCAACATCAATTATACGAGCATAACTTACCAAGCGTTGAAGTGAATAGTTTTAAGTACACCCTCAAATGATTTTATATAACTTTTGAATTGTTTGAATCGATTTGCTATTGCTTAATCGTATTTTGCAATTATCAAAATGTATCATGGTGCCCGGTTGGCATTTCAACATATAAAAATCGGGTAATTGGAAATGTTCGCCTCTACTATGTATTACTGTTAATACAGGGAATCCGGCACCAAAAAAATATATTGCCCCGTTTAAGAAATCATATTTTTTTAGTGCCGCTTGAAAGCTGTTGATTTCATTTAGTTTGATGGTTTCTGTAGTCCAAATATTAATAGGAATAATCGTTTCTTTTACGGTATTGGTATCAGCTTTTTGGATGGGTTGAGCTTGCAAATTTGCATGGGTAAGAAGTACAACTGCAAATAATAATAATGTTTTCATTCGATAAAATTATTTTAAATAGTTATGTACGGATTGAAATAATAAGTAAATAATTGAGTAGTTAAATTTAAGCAATTAGAAATACCAAAAC
>JBMOEQ010000398.1:0-2240 GCA_049314655.1 Ferruginibacter sp.
TTAAGCTTACCGGAATTTCAAATAATTCAAAATAATTCATGCTGTAAAGTTAAGGCCTGCAAATTTGAACTGTAAAAAACAAATCGGGGTTTTCATTAAGGTGCCCGATATTGTTTAAATTGCAGGTCTAATTAACGATTGATGCTACAGATTGGTTTAATCAAGGAAGGAAAAATTCCTACCGACAGCCGCGTTGCGCTTACTCCCGCACAATGTAAATGGCTGCATAAAAATACCCCCGATATTCGTGTGAAAGTACAAAGTTGTACAAGCCGTTGTTATAGCGATAAGGAGTATCTAATGGCAGGCATAGAAGTAGTAGATTCGTTGGCCGATTGTGATGTATTAATGGGCATTAAAGAAGTGCCGGTTTCGATGTTGATTCCCAATAAAACCTATTTGTTTTTTTCGCATACCAAAAAATTACAACCCTATAACCAACTGTTGTTGCAAACGATTATTGAAAATAATATCACATTAATCGATTACGAATGTTTAGCGCATAATGATGGAACAAGAATCATCGGATTTGGCTTTTTTGCCGGAATTGTTGGTGCACATAATGGCATGATGGCTTATGGCAATAGAACCGGTGCTTATCAATTACAACGGGTAGGCAGTGTAAACAGTTTTCAGAAACTCATTCATACCTATTTTGGTTTAAAATTGCCGAATATAAAAATTGCTGTAACCGGAAGTGGAAGAGTAGCCCATGGCGTTTTAGAGATTATGAATTTATTGGGTATACATGAAGTAGAAACAGACGAATATCTATCCCGACAATTTGAATATCCGGTATATGTGCATTTGAAAGGATCCGATTTATATGAAGATAAAGTAACCGGTAAATACAATCGCGAAACTTTTCATTCAAACCCTTCATCATATACATGCAAATTTTTACCCTATACTCGGGAAACAGATATTTTAATTAATGGGGTGTATTGGGATAAAGATGTGCCGCGTTTATTTGAAATGGATGACATTGCCAACCCCGATTTTAGAATATGTTCTATTGCCGATATTACTGATGATAAATTTGGTTCGGTGCCTTGTAATTTAGGCGATTCAACCATTGATGATCCTATTTATGGTGTAGATAAAATCACCAAAGAAAAAACATTGCCCTATTTACCCAGTTCTATAGATGTGATGGCAGTGGGAAATTTACCCAACGAATTACCTCGAGATGCCAGTAGATATTTTGGCGAACAGCTCATTAAATTTGTGCTCGATGATTTGCGAAAGGGTGGAAGCAAAACCTTACATGAAGCAACTATTGTAGATAATGGAAAACTTAACACGCCTTTTGAATACATGAAAGGATACGCCGGGATTGATTTATAAGTAGAAATAGTAAGGCTTTAAATAACCTGTAAAAATTTCGGTGTATTGATTGTTTGCATCTTTTATCGACATTTCCATTGTTGTTGGCTCGGCTATTTTTGTTTTACTGAATAAGAGTAGGGATCTGAAAAATGAATGGGTATGACTCTGTTTAACCTGCATTTCTTCTTCTACATACAAATTAAATTGTTCTGCGGTGTTGATGTAATTTTCTCTTCGATGAAAAGGAATTAAAACTGCAAATCTTCCCTCCTCAACAATTAATCTATCTACACTTTCAAATAAGACTTGAGTGGTTAAAGTGATTTCATGCTTAGCCATGTTTTTATGTGCATCTGCCGATTGTAAATCGTTGTTGAAAAATGGCGGGTTCGAAAAAATTAAATCATATTTTTTATCGGGATAAAAATCTTGTAATCGTTGTAAATACACTTGGATTTGTGTTGACCAATTACTTAATTCTACATTAGATGTTGCTTGCAGATACGCTGCTTGATCCATTTCAATAGCATCAATAGAAATAGGTGTTTGTTGGGCCAGCATCAAACTTAATAAACCGGTACCGGTGCCAATATCCAACCCATTTAAAGGTATTTTATCGGCAGCAATTATTGTACTTAACCATGCGCCAAATAAACAAGCATCGGTGCATACTTTCATGGCGCAGTTTTCTTGATGAACCGTAAATTGCTTGAATTGGAAATAGGTATTCATGGTTAAAAATAGAATAGCACTTGCTTTTATTTTTTAAGCTAAAGAGAAACAGATTACCAAACGGCTCTTGGATTGGCGCTGATGGATAAATCGGCAAAATCTTGTTTCAAATATTTGTAATAAGCGGTTATGGCAATCATGCCGGCATTATCTGTACAATAATCAAATGGTGGAATAAA
>JBMOEQ010000399.1:0-2238 GCA_049314655.1 Ferruginibacter sp.
ATTGCCACCGCAGGACCAACTGGAGCAATAATAACATCATCTATTGCAAAATCTTCTCCACACAAAAATACGGAATGTAATAAGGTAATCTTTACAACCATTTTATTAACTCCTCCTGGCATTATAAAATTAAAACCGAGTTTATTAAATCTATATCCAAATGGTAGTGATGATGAAAAGCCTAAACCAGGCCTTGTTGTATCTTTTTTAATTATCCCACCGTTTCCATCTTCAAGCCTTAATTCAAACACAGGAAAATCGGGCCCGCTTGGGCAAACAACATTTTCATCAATATTAATAAGTGCTACTGAGCAATGATAAATTGCGCCGGGACATAGCTGTAAATTAATTGTATCTCTATAAACAATTTTGTTTGTTATCGTACTGCTGTTATTTACCAGCATCATCATCCCAAATGGTATGACGGTATTATTATCATGACTAAGATCTATCCACTCATTATTAAAACAACTTAATATAGGCATTCTTCTTATAATAGTATAACTACCCGAAGGTGGACATGTAGAGTTGTTGAAACTAAATTCAGATTTATCTTGCGATAATGGTGTACCAATAGTAGCAGGGTTGCTATTTCCCAAACCAAAATCCTGATGATAAACCTGTGCAATACCATTTAGTGAGCAAATACTGCAAAGCAACTGTACTAAATAATATTTGAATACTTTTTTCAAAATAAACCGAAAATTAATTTTTTCCCTTTTTTTATAGAAGCCTTCTATAGAGGTGTTTATCGTTTTCAATCTTACAAATATGGTGCAGAAAAGCCCAGTACGTTTTTCAATCCGTTTTTTATTTCGGGGCAACTGGTAAACAAATGCCACAATAATCCGCTTCTATAATTTTCCATCATAACTACAATAGGCCCTTGATCTATTGCCAAATATTTTTTGCCAAACCAATTTTGTTGCTCGCTAAACGCATCGTAAAATCCAAATTCGCCCCATATCTTATCTTTCATATTGGCGTACCAATATTTCATGGCAGCCATTGATTTATCGGGCGTATAAGGGAAAGAAGATAATGCGGCCGTTGGAGAAATTACACCTAAATCATTTTCCATATTGGGTGCATGTGCCGAATAAAACTCAGTAGAATAACTTGCCGTTAGCCCCCAATTATTTTCGCTATAACCTTTAAATTTCTTTGGATTATTTACACACCATTGATAATTGATAAGTGTTAGATTTTTATTTTCTTCACCATAATCAGCATATTTATCTTTAAGCCCTCGAGGATCTAAACCTAAGTAAGAATAATGTGCCCAAAACAATGGTCCTCCCTGTGGTGGGTTGCCTTGGTATTGTAATTGCAAATTGTAACCACCGTACGAACTGCTGCCTTTTATTTTTCCATTTTCTGTCCAGCCTTCGTTATATACAATAGCAGGCACGCTATGTGTAGGCGATGATGCTGCAAGCACATACATGATTAAACACTCGTTGTAACCATGCACAGCAAAATTCATTTTCCAACCATAATTGGGGCTCCAATGCCAATACAACACATTTTGATTGTTTCTGTACCAATCAAATTCTACTGCTTTCCACAAAGCATCAACCCTTGCTGCTAATTGTTTTTCTTTGTCTGTTCCATTCAAAAAATATTGCCTTACGCAAAGCAAACCTTGAATCATAAAAGATGTTTCAACCAAATCGCCCCCATTATCGTATTTGCCAAATGGTTTTACTTTACCGGTTTCGCCATTCCACCAATGAGGCCATGCACCATGAAACCTATCGGCTGTTTCTAAAAAATGCACTATCTTTTCTAACCTTACTCTACCTTCTTCTCTTGTAATAAAACCTCTTTCAATACCAACTAATAATGCCATTACGCCAAAGCCACTACCACCACTTGTTACTACATTTTTATCGTTATCAGGGTACACATCATCGCTGTGGTAGCGCTCCCTTGCCATACCACTAGTGGGCTCTGCACCATCCCAGAAATATTTGAATGTTTGATGTTGCACTAAATCGAACAATGCTGAATCTGATAAGGCAATTTTATTGGTAACTTCTGTATCTCCCTTATGTTTGGTGGCCTTACAATTAGCAAATCCAATTACAGATATTATTGAGCCAAAAAATAAAAATAATTTCCTCATAAAAATAACTTTTACAAATAGGGTGCTAAAAAATCTAAACGCCTCATACCATTTTTAATTTCAGGAGCACTGGTAAATAAATTCCATATTAATCCTGTTCTATAATTTTC
>JBMOEQ010000400.1:0-2234 GCA_049314655.1 Ferruginibacter sp.
GGACATCAGTTTTACAAAAGACGGTGTAGCAATACTTTCGCATGAGCCAATCTTTAATCATGAAATAACTACTAAGCCTGATGGAAAATTCGTAACGGAACAAGAGGAAAAACAGTTGAATATTTTTCAAATGAACTTTGAGGAAACGAAAAAATTTGATGTGGGTTTAAAAGTACATCCCCGCTTTCCTCAACAACAAAAAATGGCTGCACAAAAGCCTGCTTTAAGTGAATTAATAGATAGTGTTGAAGCCTATATTCAACAACAGCATTTGCCGCTTTGCTTTTATAATATCGAAACCAAAACAATGCCCGAAACCGATGGCATTTTTCATCCTGCACCCGCGGCGTTTGTAGATCAATTAATGCAAGTGATTCAATCGAAAGGCATCGAAAATAGAGTCATCATTCAATCTTTCGACATGCGTACATTGAAATATCTCCATCAAAAATATCCGTCAATATACACGGCTTTATTAATTGAAAATTCTGATAAGACTTCCTTAGTTGCACAATTAACTGCATTAGGATTCTATCCAACGATTTATAGTCCTAATGATGCCTTAGTAAATCCTGCACTCATTGAAGCCTGCCATCAGAAAAACATTAAAGTAATTCCGTGGACTGTAAACTCAAAAGCTAGAATTGAAGCTTTAAGAAATATGGGTGTAGACGGCATTATAAGTGATTATCCCAATTTATTTTAGTGCCAGCCAATCTTTTGCATTCCTATACAAAAGTTGAGTTTGAAGGTTTGTTTCAAACATCATTGAATCAATAAGCCTTCCGGGATGAAGCTCTCCTAATGGAAAAGGATAATCGCTTCCCATACAAATTTTATCGGCACCCATTACATCAATAATGTATTGTAAAGCTCGTTGATCATGCACTAAACTATCAATCCAAAATTTACCAATATAGTTGGTAGGCTGAATTGGATTATCAACTGCAACCAAATCAGGACGAACATTAAACCCATGTTCAATTCTTCCTAGCGTTAATGGGAAAGACCCACCACCATGTGCAAAAGCAATGCGAAGTTTTGGAAACTTTTCCATTACGCCACCAAAGATCATGGAACAAATAGCACGGGAAGTTTCGGCAGGCATGCCCACCAACCAAGGCAACCAATATTGCTGCATTAGTTGTTCACCCATCATTTCCCAAGGATGAATAAATAATGCGCAACCCAATTCTTCGGCACGTTTGTAAAAAGGATCAAAAACCGGGTGGCCTAAATTTAATTGGTTTACATTACTTCCAATTTGCAATCCGGGAAATTTTAATTCGTTGATACAACGCTCCATTTCTGCAATGGCCAAATCTACATCTTGCATTGGCACTGTTCCAATGCCTATAAAACGTTGAGGAAATTTTGCAACCGTATCGGCAATATGATCATTAAAAAACCTACTGGTTTCGGCAGTATCTTTTGCTTTAGCCCAATAATTAAATAATACCGGAATGGTAGATAAAACTTGTATACCTACGGCGGTTTCATCCATTTCCGAAATGCGCACACCGGCATCAAAACAATTGGCATCTACTTCACGAAACATTTTATCGCCTTTCATCATACAAGCCTTGCAATTTCTATGCTCCAGATGAATAAATTCGCCATAACCAAATCGTTGCACCCAATTGGGCATTTGGGCAGGCATTATATGGGTGTGAATGTCAATTTTCATCATAAATTTTCTTGAACACTAAATGTTATGGAGTAAATTAAACACGTTTAATTGGCCTACTCATTATTGTACCACATTTACTGCAAGTACATTTATTTTCATCCGAGTAAAATCCTTCCATAACAGGAGGAAGTTGGGTAACAATATTAGTGATGAGTTGATATTCTTCATAAAGTTTATGGCCGCAGTTTTCGCAATACCATAAAAAACCATCTTTTTCTTGTTCGCGAATCTTTTCAATAACCAATCCAACTGTATTAGGCCCTCTTTGAGGAGAATGGGGCGTATTTGGCGGCAGTAAAAACATATCCCCTTCATTGATGAAAATATCTCTAGGGTCGCCATCTTCCATAATTTTCAATAAAATATTGCCTTCTATTTGATAATACAATTCTTCACTTTCATTAAAATGATAATCTTTCCTTGAATTAGGGCCACCCACAATCATTACGATAAAATTCTGTGCTGCTTGAAACAGGCAATAATTTCCTACAGGTGGTTTTAATAAATCGCGATTATTTTTTATCCAATCGTGGAGATTAAATGG
>JBMOEQ010000401.1:0-2224 GCA_049314655.1 Ferruginibacter sp.
ACTTAAAGCCTATACTAAAAACCCAACCGTTACCGTTAAATTCATCAATTTCTATATTACCGTTTTAGGAGAAGTAAATAAACCAGGGCGCATTCAAATGGCATCCGAAAGAACCACTATTTTAGAAGCATTGGGCATGGCTGGCGATTTAAGCGATATGGCAAAAAGGGAAGATATTTTAGTAATCCGCGAATTAGAAGGCAAAAGAAGTTTTGAACGACTGAACTTATTAGATAAAAATATTTTTAACTCGGCCTTTTATTATCTGAAAAACAACGACGTAGTATATGTGGTGCCAACCAAAACCAAGTTTCTTAATCGCTCTGGGTTTCCACAATACTTATCCGCCGCCGCAATTACTATATCTGCTGTAGTTGCAGTAGTTACTTTAACGCGCCGATAACATCTACCACTATGAGTACAAACGCTACTGCATATCAACCACAAGATGAAATCAAAACGCAGGAACTTCAACTGCAACGTTTCTTCTTTCGTATCATTCCTTATTGGCCCATGCTAATCCTCAGCTTGATACTAGGCTATATTGGCGCAAGAATTTTCCTAAAATATTCTGTCAATATCTATGAAGTAAGGGCCAAAATTTCGGTAATTGACGATAGCCAACAAAAAAATGCCAACCTCATTGAAATCATGAATTTGGATACCAGAAATTTATTGGCAGAAACAGAACGAGAAATTCAAATTTTATATTCACGCGACTTGATTACTTCTGTTGTAAAAAAACTTCAACTCAATATTCAATGTAAAGAAATTGGCACATTAAGAACTGTAGATGTATCTACAGAATTACCTTTTTGGCTTACGCTCGAAAATCCGGATAGCATCAAATCAGTGCTCTCCGGTGAAGTTACCCTGCTTCAAAATGAAATTAAATATTTAGGAGTTACCTATCCGGTAGACAGTTTTGTACAATCGCCTTTTGGAAAAGTGAAATGGGTATTAAAACCTCAAAATAAAAATCATGCAGGTCCCTTTATTTTGAGCTTATACCCTACAAGATATGTGGTGGCTCAATTAAGAGGTGGATTAATGATTTTACCCATCAGCAAACAATCCTCTATTTTAGAATTGGTGTATCGCGATCCAATTAGCTTGCGGGGTGTTGAAGTTTTAAATACCCTCATTGCACAATATGGTGCCAATACGGTAGAATATAAAAGCCGAGTATCGGAAAACACGTTACGCTTCTTAGATGAACGATTGAATATTGTTGCCGATGATTTAAGTGGTGTAGAAAGAAAATTGCAAGATTATAAAACCACTGCCGGCATTACCAACCTCAGCATTGAAGGCGATTTATACCTAGCTCAATTAAAAGAAACGGATAAAAAAATAAGTGAAATGGATGTGCAATTAGAAGTGTTGCACCAAATTGAAAGCTATGTAAACAAACGCAATAGCTCGGCAGATCCTATCCCAGCAACCTTAGGTATCACCGATCCGGTATTGGTTAATTTACTTACCCAATTATACCAATCGGAATTTGAATTAGAAAAAACCAAACAACTATCCGGCGAAAAAAATCCACAAGTAGAAGTATATGAAGATGCCATCAGCAAACTAAAACCCAGTATCACCAAAAGCATCAATAACCTCAAATACAATTTGCAAGCCAGCAAAACACAATTGCAAAATGATGCACACAAAATGGATGCAACACTTGGTCGCATTCCTTTAAAAGAAAGATTACTCTTGGATATAAGCCGACAACAAAGTATCAAAAATTCTATCTATACTTTCTTATTACAAAAAAGAGAAGAAGCTGCAATTACAGCCGCATCCATTGTTCCCAATCACCGCATCATTGAAAAGCCCGAGCCCGGTGGTATTGTTGCACCCAATAGGCCCATGATATTTGCTTTAGCCAATGCATTAGCCATGGTATTATTGTGCATATTTATTTACTTGGTAGAGTTTGCAAACAATACCGTTTTATTTCGCTCGCAATTAGATCAAAATTTAGATATTCCCATTATAGGCGAATTGGTATTTCAACCCAATGCCGAAAGCTCACCTTTTGTTGTTGGTAATAATAGAAGAGATTTTATTGCCGAACAATTTCGCGAACTGCGTACCAATTTAAGTTATGTAGGTGCCACCACTACCGATAAAACAAAAGTGTATTTATTTACATCTTCCATACGTGCTGAAGGAAAAAGTTTTGTTTCCTTAAACACGGCTGCAAGCATCAGCTTAAATGGCG
>JBMOEQ010000402.1:0-2211 GCA_049314655.1 Ferruginibacter sp.
TACTTCCCGGTTATTGCGGTTGCGGAAATTAAGAGTGTATTGAAAACTACCGGCGAAAATTATAAGAAGAAGATGACCGATATTGAAAAGGCAGATGCCGAAAAGTTTTATATCGAAGAAGTTGAGCATGCTCATTAATACAAAATAGAAAAGCGTTTTATTCAATTATATAAGCAGATTGCTTATCACAAAAGCTAAAAGTTATGGCTGGAGGAATTAAAAAATTTGTTGTTGGATGTTTCGAAGACGAAGCAGTATTGTTTCCGGCAGTAAAAAATGTACGTCGTGCCGGTTATAAAATCCACGATGTATACACGCCTTTTCCTGTACATGGTTTAGACCATGCCATTGGATTAAGAGAAACAAGTATTCATACTGCGGGTTTTATCTATGGTATTACAGGAACTACTACTGCACTTACTTGCATCAGTTGGATCTTAACCAAAGATTGGCCGTTGAATATTGGTGGTAAACCGCATTTTGCTTTACCAGCTTGGATTCCAATCACGTTTGAGTTAACGGTATTGTTTGCTGCCGTGGGTATGGTACTAACATTCTGTTATCTCTGCCAATTGTCGCCTTTCGTTAAAAAGCACCATTTCCATGCAAGAGCTACCGATGATTTATTTGTAATGGCTATTGAGTGTACCGATAAAACCGATGATGCAGAAGTACAAGCTTTTTTACAAAATGCAGGTGCAACAGAAGTTAATGTTCAACATGCCGAAACAGGTTGGTGGATTGGTCGTTACGATAGAGAACAAAAGCTGTATCGCGAAACAGAAAAAGGTTACTAATCAACACCCATTGAGCTAAAGAAAATTTAGCAAATAATAAAAAGATGCAATCACCCCATGGAGGGGAAAAAATAAACAGCATGAAAAGAAATACTTTAATAGTCTTATTGTCCACTTTTATTGTGGTATTGGCTGTAAGCTCGGGATGTAGTAGCGATAAACGCAGTCCGGGTAAAATTTACATGCCCGATATGGCATATAGCCGTGCGGTAGAAACTTATGCATTGCTTGATTCTACTTCATTTACAACCAACCCGGATAAACTTGGCGAAGCCATTTTTTACAATGCTACTCCGGTTGCGGGTACAATGAAAATTGGTGCATTGCCTCCGTATTCATTACCCAATGATTCGGCTGGATATGCAAACAGTAAGTTTGTAAAAAATCCACTAACTGAACCATTAAGAGGTGCAGATAGTGTAGAAACAGCGCGTTTGTTCAATATTAATTGCGCCATTTGTCATGGTGAAACAGGTGCTGCCAATGGTCCATTAGCTACATCAGGTAAAATTGGTGCTATTGCAAATCTTACATTACCGATGTATGTTGAAAAAGCAGATGGTACCATGTTTCATTCTATTCAATATGGTTTAAGAAACATGGGAAGTTATGCTTCTCAATTAACCAGCAAACAACGTTGGCAAATGGTACAATATATCAGACTATTACAACCAAAAACTACAGCTGCACCAGCAACCGCTATGCCTGCTGTAGCAAAAGATACTGTAGTAAAAAAATAAAAGCATTCACTCAAAATACAGCTTAGATGAATCACCAATCATTTGAATTACCAGGCAGTTACAAAAAATGGACGATCGGCCTGATTGCGGCAGGAGTAATTGCTCTGCTCTACGGTTTTATTATGTTTCATCCATTTGCGGCTCCAAGCCATGGACATGAAGGCGGAGCACATGCTGAAAGCATTAACAGCACTCGTTTTTGGGCAGTTTTGTTACAAAACAGTGTATTTTGGTTACTTGTAGTTAACGCAAGTATGTTTTTCATTGGCGTTACTACGTTGGCAATGGGTGGATGGCAAGTGGCTTTGCGCCGTGTACCAGAAGCCATCTCAAGTGTAGTACCTGTTTTAGGCATTATTGCATTTGTTGTATTGATGTCGATTGTTTGGGGAGGCCGTACCGATATTTTCCATTGGTTAGATAAAGATGCTGTAGCGCACGACAAAATATTAAATGGTAAGAAAGGCTTTTTAAATCCTGTTTTCTTCAGTGTTTGGAGTACAATTACAATTTTCTTGTGGTGGTTTTTAGGTAAAAAAATGCGCTCTTTAAGTTTAGAAAGTGATAAGAATGGTGCAATGGATTATGAAACCGGTAAAAAATGGATCAATAAAAATATACTTTGGGCTTCTTTGTTTATCGTATTTTTTGGCTTAACCGTTGGCTCTACTATA
>JBMOEQ010000403.1:0-2184 GCA_049314655.1 Ferruginibacter sp.
CCATGGGATCCCATTCGCATTCCACCCGGATCTAGCACTTGTACTTGGCAAGCGCAAGACAATGTATCTACGGGTGCATCGGGCGCAACTGCATTTGCATCATGGAAAGGCGCATGGCAAAAAGCACAAACCAATAATGTAGCCAATCAGATGATTCAGTTTGGTCCGGATGCTTATTTACAAGGTTATGATTACGATAAAAACGGAACAATCGACAATTGTACAGATGCCAGTATAAATGCAGGTTCTGTAACTACATCCAGTACTGCAGGTATTAAAATTTACGGCAGCACGGCAGGATGTGGAACTTTTGTGAAAGGTACTAGTGGTATTACATTTTTAAGAGTTAATGGCATCAGTGGTGATAATGTAGAAGTGAAAAATATTTATTTCCATGATTTTGGACAAGCCATTGAAATTAAAGATGCTCAAAATGTATTGATTGAAAATTGCGTTTTTGACAAAGTAAATCAAATGGGTGCTGCAGGTATATTCATTGAATGTGCAACAAGAAATACTACCGTAACCTTTTTGAATTGCAAATTCGTAAACAATAAAACTCAAAGCAAAACAGCAGTAGATATTTTAAGAAGCGCAACCAATCCTTTATTTAAATTAACGGCTAATTTCACCGATTGCGATTTTGTGTGTAACGATAATACCAGCTATGGTGGCGCATTAACTATAAACGGACAGCAAGCAGGCGTAACCGTTAATATTACCGGAGGAACATTTGGCGACAATGCTACCAGTGCTGCGCAAGGTGGTGCAATATCCATTGGCTCATTAGCTGGTACCAATGACCCTGTTGTAAATTTAACCGATGTAAATTTTTATCGCAATAGAGTTTTAGGTGCACCAACTGGTTCTTCTGATGGTGGTGGTGCCATTCATGTTGGTCAAAAATCTACCTTAAATGTTTTTGGTGGAAGTTTTTATGGCAACAGATCAACGGGTAATGGCGGCGCTATTCAATGTGCGGGCGCTGGTTCTGCAACATTGGTAACCTTAAACATCAATTCAACCGGCACAAAAGAAACTTTCTTTGGCGCCGATACTACAGCTACATCCGGTGGTGGTGGCGGATTTTACTTACGTAATGCAACGGCAACGGTAAGAAATGTGGCTTTCAATGCAAATGTTGTAACCGGTGGCGGACAAGCGTGGACAATTGGAAATGCATCGGGCTCTTTAAATATCAACAACCGCACTTATGGTACACAAACCACTTCAAACTTAGGTGGCGGAACACTTACAGATGGTGGTGCAGCCGGGCCGGTTTATGTTGCCCCAACCAATGTTACCCATTATTTATGCGGCAATTATTGTGCAGTAACTGTACCTAGTGCATGTACATTAATGCATGCTACCGGTTCTGCAGGAACATCAAATACAGCCGTTTGTTTTAGTGCTTCAGCAACCGGTTCAATTTCGGGCGTTGCTTTTAATGACTTTAACAGAGATGGCGTAAATAACGATCTTAACTTCTGTAATAATGTGTATGTTTTATTGTACGATAACTCGGGCAATTTAATTGCAAGAACCAATACCAATATATCAGGCGCTTACAGCTTCACCGGTGTTCCAGATGGACAATACTATGTAGTATTTACTCCACCAATTGCAACACCAAGTGTAACCTTTAAAAATGTTGCCGGCTCAACAGGTGCTACAGATAGTGATGTTGATTTAATTACCTTAAGAAGTTTTACCATTACTATTAATACTTTATTAAGCAATACAAACAGCAATGATGAAACAACTGCTGCATTAAATCAAACCAATGTAAATGCAGGATTTTATGGTGCCGATGGTGGTGTATTACCCGTTCAAATAATCAGTTTTCAAGCACAATATCGTGCTCCGGGAAATACATTGGTTACTTGGAAAGTTGCGGATGAAATACAAATCACGCAATATGAAATTTTGTCAAGTGCCGATGGAATAAATTTCCGTTCAATCGGAACAGTTACCGCTGCACAAAAAGCCTTGTATACATTTGTTGACCCAACCATCAACGGTCAATGGGTTTATTATAAGATAAAAGTGATTGAAAGTAATGGCCATTTTGCTTATACCCAAACCATACGTATAGGCAATAGGAACAATAATGCCATTTCTATTTATCCTAATCCGGCATCAAAACAATTAAATATTCGTTTTAATGAACCCGGAATACAACAA
>JBMOEQ010000404.1:0-2177 GCA_049314655.1 Ferruginibacter sp.
TTTATTAAGTGTTTTCCACTCACATTGATGCCTCTTAATATTGAAATATAGTTTGCCATGTTGAACGATTGATGCCAAACAATGTAGCTGTAATTTTTATTGCTGTACTTTGAAAGGTTGTTACAAATTATTGATTTATTTACTTCTAATCGCCAAATATTCAATACCCATCTGCTTTTAACCTTATGCGATGTAGTTGAAGAAAAAAAATAATGTATTATATACTAAAAAATACCTATTTTAAATTAATGTTTAAACCTTAAAAAATGCTTATGCATAAAAATCTACTCAAAATAATGGCATTTTTAATTGTATTGGTAGCTGTAACTGCCACTGCATTTACCAATCATAAAGTACATCCTTTAAGATCTTTTCAACCACCGGAAGGGTATACGGGTACAACTCCGGGTGTGTATTGCGCCGATTGTCATGGTGGCAATGCATTAAATAACTTCGGCGGCTCAGTAAATGCCCTTGGCTTGCCTGTAGATACTTATACACCGGGTGCGCAATATACGTTCAGTATTACCACAACGCATAGTGCAGCTGATAGAAGGAGATGGGGTTTTTCAATAGCTGCAAGAAACAGTTTAGATGAACCGGTAGGAACATTTTCTTCTACCAATCCAAATGTTGGTATAAACGGAAGCGAGTTAAGTCATTTAAGTGCTGTAACTACGGTAAGCAATCAAAGCTCGTACACCTATACCAATTTAAGATGGACAGCACCGGCTGCACCTTCAGCGGCAGATCAAACCATTACTTTTTATTATGTGGGCAATGCCACCAATAATAGTGGAAACACCATTGGTGATTTTGTGTATGCAAAAAAAGTTATTGTTACTTATACGCCGGTATATACTTTCACAGGAAATGGCAATTGGAATGTGGCTTCTAATTGGAGTAATAATTTAATTCCGCCTGCTACCATTAGTGGCAATGCCGAAATTATTATTGATCCGGTTGTGGGTGGCGAATGTGTGCTAAATGTAGAACAGCATGTTAGCGCTACAGCAAAAATTACCGTAGTAACCGGAAAAAATATGCGCATCGAAGGAGGCTTAATCATCAATAATTAAGAGATCAACGACTGGTACTTTTAAGGGCAGCAAGCTTTTGCTGCCTTTTTTGTTTTACATCCAGTAAACAATTACAGCTTAGTAAGTTAGTGCAGTTATTATAGTTTTTGTCTATTTATTGATAGTTAATATAGATAAAAATTATAAACAGAAAGCCCCTACATTTGAGTATTCATTCAAATAAAATGTATCATATATGGATCAACATTCAACACAGCATTCCTCTACATCCGGGGAACAAACAGGCGGCAAATGCCCATTCTCTAGTGGTCAATTGAAACAAGGAGCAGGAACGGGTACAAGTAATCGCGATTGGTGGCCGAATCAATTGAATTTAAATATTCTGCGCCAAAATTCTTCGCTCTCGAATCCAATGGGAACCAATTTTGATTATGCAGCAGCTTTTAAAAGTTTAGATTTAGCAGCGGTTAAGAAAGATATAGTTGATTTAATGACAACCTCGCAAGATTGGTGGCCTGCAGATTATGGACATTATGGTCCTTTCTTTATTCGTATGGCATGGCACAGTGCAGGTACATATCGTATACATGATGGTAGAGGCGGTGGAGCATCCGGTACGCAACGTTTTGCGCCATTAAACAGTTGGCCCGATAATACCAATTTAGATAAAGCCCGTTTATTACTGTGGCCCATTAAAAAGAAATATGGCAATAAAATTTCTTGGGCAGATTTGATGATTTTAGCAGGTAACTGTGCATTAGAATCTATGGGCTTCCAAACATTTGGTTTTGGAGGAGGAAGAGCAGATGTTTGGGAACCGGAAGAAGATATTTATTGGGGTTCAGAAACTACCTGGTTGGGCGATAAAAGATATACCGGTAACCGTGAGTTGGAAAATCCGTTAGGCGCTGTTCAAATGGGTTTAATATATGTGAATCCCGAAGGCCCCAATGGCAATCCCGATCCATTAGCTGCTGCTCGTGATATCAGAGAAACTTTTGGAAGAATGGCTATGAATGATGAAGAAACGGTGGCATTAATTGCAGGCGGACATACATTTGGTAAAACACATGGCGCTGCCGATCCGGGGAAATTCGTAGGCAGAGAACCTGCTGCTGCAAGTATTGAAGAGCAAGG
>JBMOEQ010000405.1:0-2168 GCA_049314655.1 Ferruginibacter sp.
CATCGGCAGGATGGAAAAACTCTCTCGTAGGATCTTTAGGCATCCGTTGAATTTCTAAACTCAACATGCCTAATTGTTGCATTACATCGGGTACACAATCGGGCACCATACCCAAATCTTCGCCACATACCAACATATTGGTGGTACGTTTCAATTCGGGTAATTTGTTCATGGCTTCTTTCTTCCAAAAATCATCTTGACGGCGGAAGAAATAATTCACATACAAATCTTTCAATTTTTGTTTTGAAGGTTCATCCAAATCTCTAAATGAAGTGGTTTGCTCCATGCCAATTCTAAAATGGAATTGTTGCATTTGCGATCCTTCTTCTTCTATGAAAATTACGTTGCTTATTAAATCGTACAACCCAATTTTAATAAATTCGTTGGTATCATTGGCTTCTAACCCGGCAAAATATTGTTCTACTTTTCTTTGTGTATCATATTCGCCTTTGAGTAATAAACTGCCATCATTCCAATACAAAAATTGTTCTTTAACATAATTGGCTTCATTACCAAATCGTTCATGAACAATGGCTTCGGTTATATAAGGCTTACAGTATCTATGGTGTTGATATGAAATGGCTTGTTGGTACAACTCATTAATATGAATTGGAATGGCTGGTACAAAATGCCCAAGAATGCCTTCAACTGCATCTAAAGGAATACTCCAAATTCTAAAAAAGCCTAAAATATGGTCAATTCTAAAGGCATCGAAATAATTACTCATTTGTGCAAATCGTCTACGCCACCACGTAAAACCATCTTCTTGCATGGTTTTCCAATTGTAGGTTGGGAAACCCCAGTTTTGTCCTTTCACCGCAAAATCATCCGGAGGCGCACCGGCTTGTGCATTCATATTATACAATTGAGGGGCTAACCAAGCATCGCAACTGTAGCGATAAATACCAATGGGTAAATCGCCTTTTACAATGATGCCTTGTTCATGAGCATAAGCGGTAGCTTCTACCAACTGCAAATGCAACTGGTATTGTATATAATAATGTAAAGCAATGCTATCATAATGCTTTTGTGTAGGAGCCGATAATTCTACAATGGCAGCTTCATCGTACACAGTATTGGTTTCCCATTGGTTGTAATCGGCCGTATTGTTTTTATCCCTTAAATAACAAAATGCCGCATAAGGCACTAACCAATGGTGATTGTTTTCGAAGAAATCGATATAGGCCGGTTCTTTTTGGAAACTATCTTTATTTTTTTCATACAACTTTGTAATGGCATCCATTTTCACTTCCATTACACGCTCATAATCTACATGAGGTAGTTCATTCAATTCTACTTTAATGGCTTTAAGTCCTTTTACCAAAGCTGCATTTTTAGTACCGGCTACTTGCTCTATGTTTAAAAACATGGGGTGCAAGGCAAAGGCAGATATAGCGGCATAGGGATAAGAATCCGTCCAAGTATGTGTAGCAGTTGTATCGTTAATCGGCAATAATTGTATAAGCTTTAAGCCGGTTTGTTTAGCCCAATCTACCAACAGTTTGATATCTGTAAATTCTCCGGCACCTAAACTGTTTTTTGTACGTATACTAAATACCGGAATGGCTACTCCAGTACCTTTCCAATTGGGATAAGGCAATTGAACAAACCCATCGTGAATTTGTGTGATACTATTGTTGAGTTGAGATTCTAATAACTCGCGGTTACTACCTGCTTCAAAATTTACAAACGTATCATTAACAGCATTGTAAACACCATATTTATACCTTACAGGAAGGATGGAATTTTCAGTAAAAGTTAATTTCACTTCCCACCAATTGCCATTTCTGGTTAATAAAATGGGTTTGTTGGTACTCCATGAACCCAAATCGGCTCCATCGCCACAAATGCAAATCACTTCATTTTCTTGTAATAAAGGCGCCTTTACTTTAAAAATATGACTATATGCTTTGGGCTCTTTGCTTTTTGATTTTACTGCACTTGCCAATAAAACCTCTTGAAATGGTTTCGTAAAAAACGCATTGTTTACGTCACCGGCATGATTCCAAGTATCTACCAACACCAGATTTCCGGCTGTAATTTTTTTGGCTTCAAGGATTCTATCATCTCCCCACTCAACTACAGTATTTCCATCGGCTTCTTTTAAAATATACCGATACTGGATATCGAGTGATTTTTTACCAAAATCACCTAAATCAACGGTACCA
>JBMOEQ010000406.1:0-2160 GCA_049314655.1 Ferruginibacter sp.
TTTTTGTTCGTAGCCTGCGGTTTGTACACTATGGCGTAAATCGTCCATAGCACGTAAATGCTCTTTCCAAGCATCATCAATTAAAGCCAACGTGATGCTGCGTTCCAATGCATAGGCCAATTCTGTGCCTTCTGAGGCTAATGTTTTATCGAGATTAGCTAAAACTTGAATGGCTTTTTTGCCATCTGTAAATGGAACCGCAACATTTTCAATATGATTACCTTGTTCTTTACGAATGTTTTTAATGATTGGGAAAGTTTGTTGCGCTACCGACACTACTTTTCTATCATAATTTTCTTTAGACTCGGCATATAATTTATCGATAACTGTATTGATATTACCCTTATCTAATTCTTCTGCAGTAATGGCTGTATCAATTCCAAAATTCATGATAGCAGCTAATTTAAAGCCTTCATGATCGTTGCTTTCACGGAATGAATTTACCAAACCATCAGCAACAGAATAAAACGCATTGTCTAAATCGAGTGCCAATCTTTCTCCAAACAAAGCATGGTTACGTTTATTGTAAATCACATTCCGTTGTTTGTTCATTACATCATCGTATTCCAATAATCTTTTACGGATGCCGAAGTTGTTTTCTTCAACTTTTTTCTGTGCTCTTTCAATAGATTTTGAAATCATACTGTGTTGAATTACTTCGCCTTCTTTATAGCCCATTCTGTCCATTAAAGAAGCAATTCGCTCACTACCAAACATGCGCATTAAATCATCTTCCAAGCTTACAAAAAACTGTGTGCTACCCGGATCTCCTTGACGACCGGCACGACCGCGTAACTGGCGATCTACACGGCGACTTTCATGTCGTTCGGTACCAACAATAGCTAAACCTCCGGCATCTTTTACACCGGGTCCTAATTTAATATCTGTACCTCTACCGGCCATGTTGGTGGCAATGGTTACAGCACCTGATAAACCTGCTTCGGCAACAACCTGAGCTTCACGAGCATGTTGCTTGGCATTTAATACATTGTGCGGAATGTTTTTTTGTTTTAACATCCTACTCAACAATTCACTGATTTCAACTGAGGTGGTACCAACAAGTGTTGGTCGCCCGGCTAAACGTAATCTTTCAATTTCGTCAATAACGGCTTTGTATTTTTCGCGTTTGGTTTTGTATACCAAATCTTGTTCATCTTTACGAACAATTTTTAAGTTGGTAGGAATGGTTACCACGTCCAATTTGTAAATGTCCCAAAGCTCTGCTGCTTCTGTTTCTGCAGTACCCGTCATACCACAAAGTTTGTGGTACATCCTGAAGTAATTCTGCAAGGTTACTGTTGCATAAGTTTGTGTACTTGCTTCAATCTTCACATTTTCTTTAGCTTCAATGGCTTGGTGTAAACCATCGGAATACCTTCTACCATCAAGGATACGACCAGTTTGCTCATCCACAATTTTAACCGCATCTTCCAATACCACATATTCTTTGTCTTTATCAAATAAAGTATATGCTTTAAGCAATTGTTGTACGGTGTGGATACGATCTGCCTTTAACGCATATTCGCTTAATAGCGCTTCTTTTTGATGTAATTTATCTTCTGCGCTAACAGCACTTTTTTCAATTTCTCCAAGTTTGGTAGCAATATCGGGCAAGATGAAAAATTCAGGATCTTCACCAGCGCGAGTAATAAGGTTAATACCTCTGTCGGTTAAATCTACTTGGTTATTTTTTTCATCAATGTGGAAGAATAATTCTTCATCTACTTTAGGCATTTCTTTTTGTTGATCGGCCAAATAGTAGTTTTCGCTTTTTTGCAATTTTACACGAATACCCGGTTCGCTTAAGTATTTAATTAAAGCCCCATTTTTAGGTAAACCTCTAAATGCACGCATTAAAGAAAGTCCACCATCTTTAGGATCGTCGTTGCCTTCTGCAATTTTCTTTTTGGCATCAATTAAATATTGGTTGACTGCTTTTTTCTGAGCGTCTACTAATTTTTCAATTCTTGGTTTAAGATCAAAAAATTGTTGGGTGTTATCGCTATGTCCTACCGGACCACTGATAATCAAAGGTGTACGTGCATCATCAATCAACACGCTATCTACCTCATCCACCATAGCAAAATGGTGTTTGCGCTGCACCATTTCATCCGGACTGTGCACCATATTATCTCTTAGATAATCGAAACCAAATTCGTT
>JBMOEQ010000407.1:0-2159 GCA_049314655.1 Ferruginibacter sp.
GTTCCCGGTGTTGTTGTAGCTAAATCTATAATTCCGGATGTTGCATTTATTGTAACTCCGGCAGGAGCAGAAAAAGTTCCACCTGTTGTAAATCCAGCAGCTAATATGGGTGTAGGATTTGTTCCATTAGCACAAACCGGACTGGTATAACTAAAAGAAGTAACCGGTGTAATTACATTATTGATGGTTATGGTTGCAGTACTTGTTGAAGCCAATCTACAAGTAGCTGCATCTGCAGGAACAGTATACGTAACGGTATAGGTACCTTGAGAGCTGGTAGGTAAATTGATAACACCTGTAGTTCCATTTATACTTAAACCTAAGGTAGAACTAAATGTACCTCCGGGAGTAAAACCCGGCGCAGTAATGGGTACAGGATTTATACCTGTTGCACAAACCGGACTAGAATAAGAAAAGGTAGTAACCGGTGTGATGATTGCCGTAGTGGTTGCCGTATGAATGGCTGTAACCGGAACTGCACAACCTGCAGCCGAAGCAGTGATGATAGCAGCTCCTGCCCAACCGGCAACATAGGTAACTTCTCCCGTTGTAGCATTAATGGTATTTCCGGCAGCTAAGCTAGCAGCATCTAAGGTATAGGTTATACCGGTAGTATTTGCAGCCGTTGCACCATAAGTAACAGATCCGGCAGCTTGGCAACGTGTACTTGTTGCACCTAATGTAAATGCCGGCGTTCCTACAGTAGGCGTAACTGTTAGCGAACCCGAAACTGCAGATGTATCTCTACAACCATTACTATTGGTTACTACACAGTAATAATAAAAAGTTCCAATAGTAGATGTTGAGGGCGTTAATGTAGTTGTTGTTGCACTTCCAATAAGTGTTCCACCCGAATTGGTATTTACAGCATTACTATACCATTGATATCCCGAAATAGTACCACTGCCCGGAATGGCCGTTAAAGTATAACCTGTTGGAGTCTCATTCTGACAAACTGTTTGGTTAACCGTTGTGGGTTCTACTGTAACAGATGGACGGTCGTTTACAGTAACTGTTACATCTTTGGTAATAGGACAGCCGCCCGATGATGTTGTGGTAACTGTATAGGTTGTTGTAGTGGTAGCTGAAGAGGTAACCGTTGCGCCGGCTGTTGCACTTAAAGCTGTTGCCGGACTCCAAGCATAAACCCCATTGCCACCTGATGCAGTAAGGTTAACACTTTGACCATTACAAATAGAAGCACTTGGCGGGTTAATATCTAAAATGTTTACCCCACTATTTGCTGCAATTCTAAAAGTTGCAATATCTCCATTATAACCATCAATCATTAAATAATATATATTTCCAGGTGTTAAACCAGATGCACTTACCACATGAATTAAAGGAGTGCCAGGTGTATTATAAGGCAGAAGATGTCTATAACACCCATGACCTGTAACAGCTCCACCACAGGTACCACTAAAAAAAAGCATTTGAATACCTCCTCCAGGATAGCCTCCTGAACTAGTTGGTACCCAAACAGAAAATGATGCTGTAGTTGCTGAAGCTGTAAATTTAACAAAGAAATTATTTTGAAGTCCAAAGCATGCAGCCGCAGTCAATTGTGCCCATGTTTGTAAAGAACTTCCTGTTGTAGATCCGCAAACGCCATTGAAATCACATATTGGTGTAGCTGTTGCACAAGCCGATCCTGGAAGTAATGTATTTGAGCAAGTAGGAAAATTAGGAGGAGGAGGTGCTGGGGTATTATTGAAAGTTAGATTCCAATTATTCAATACACCAGAATTACTTGCAGTTCTTTGATCTTGAATACAAAGCCGCCAAATTCCATTTGCATTTTGACCATTATTCACTGCGCCCATATGTCCTTCCGGAGAATAAGTGCCGGTAAAAGGCGCAGTTCCAAATTTAATAGGGTTGGTAGAAGTTGCCGAGAAACAAGTATTGGTATAATTATTTCCAGTACCACCGTTTTGTATACTTAAAGGTATCACAGTGCCATCTGGCGCAGTTAATGTGATTTCTAACTCATCAACGTTAGGGTGCGTAATTGTAAAACATACACCCGATAGTCCATAAGTTGAATTTATCGTTCCAACACCTGTAATCGTTAATGGGAAACAAGTTTGAGTAGTGGAAGGACCTGGAGGAATTGTTCCCCCCGTACCGGAAAATGTTTGTGCTATAGATAGATAGCC
>JBMOEQ010000408.1:0-2157 GCA_049314655.1 Ferruginibacter sp.
ACAATTTTCCAACCACCACTCATGGTACCTAAACCAATTGCAGTATAACAAGCAAGCGGTACCCAATTTAAATCTTTTAATGCCGAGCCTACATCAGGGTATTTTGTACTATTATAAGCTACAAATGCAGCACCGATAATACCCATTACTTTTTGCGCATCATTACCACCATGGCCAATACTAAAGGCACCTGAAGTAAGCAACTGTAGTTTTTTAAACATGTTGGCCGTACGGAATGCGTTGGGTGATTTTATTTTTTCGGAGTAGATATAAGCACAAATGAATATGAGCACTACTGCAAAAATGCCGTACATGATAGCAGCGTTATCGGCTTTGTGTAAACCTTTAGATAATTTTTCTACATTGATAGATGGATCGGCAGTAGCTTTCATTTTTTCTGCTAAGCCGGTTGCACCTAACGCTTTGTATTCTTTAATAAGGGGCAATGCTTTATTATAATTTAGTAAAGCAGCAGAATATGCAGCTTCGTTAGCAGCACTTAATGCAGCTTTTTTGTGAAGCGATTCAATGGAATAATACTTCGATAAATTTTCTTGTAATTTATTTTGTTCAAAATGCGCAAATAAGAACCAAGTTAAAGCCGTGGTTACTACTATAATGCCTATTTTAATCCATGTATTACGCATAATTGTTACTAGCGTAATATAAATGGAAATAAACATGCCAATCAATGGCGCCAAGAATATAAAGAGAACGATTTCTGTTATTTTTTTGATTTCAACAATGGAGCTAATGGCCATAAATCCATGTTGCAAAAAAGCATGTGTTATAGCAGCTCCGGCAAATCCTCCAATTAAAGTATGAGAAGAGGAAGAAGGAATGCCAAACCACCAGGTAAGTAAATTCCACATGATGGCAGCAATTAAACCCGATAATATTACCGGCAACGTAATGTATTCTTGAAGTACAGTTTTACCAATGGTATTGGCAACGGCATGGTCTTTAAAAATGAAATAAGCAACAAAATTGAAAAAAGCCGCCCAAACTACAGCTTGAAATGGTGTAAGTACCTTTGTAGATACAATAGTGGCAATAGAGTTGGCTGCATCATGAAACCCATTGATATAATCAAATATTAACGCCAGTATTATAATAACAATCAGAAGAGTCATACATTAAATTTGGTAAACCATCGTTCCTTCAAACAGGTTCAATTAGCAGATCTTGAATTAGGCGTACTTCACAATGATGCTTTCAATTACATTGGCTGCATCTTCGCACTTATCAGTTACAATTTCCATCACCTGATAAATCTCTCTTTTTTTAATTACTTCTTTTGCATCGGGTTCAAGCGCAAAAAGTCGTTCTATGCTCATATCAAAAACATCATCTGCTTGATTTTCGATACTGTTAATAGCTACTAGTGCATCTGTAATTTGACGCATGTTTTTCATGTTCCTTAATTCGGTCACCGCTTTATGAACTTGCTTACATCCTTTAGCAATTAAATCGGCCATTTTTTGAATACCGGTATCGTTAGGATTAACACGGTAGAAGTTAATTTTCTTCGCAGATGAATAAATGTAATCCGCAATATCATCCAAAGATGTTGCTAAATAGTGAATGTCTTCGCGATCAAAAGGCGTAATGAAATTTTTGCCCAATTCTGTAAAAATCTTGTGGGTATAATCGTCATTCACATGCTCCATATCTTCAATTTCTTGAATCAATTGTGCTCTTTTATCAAAATCGGGTTCGTGCACAACATCATTAAGTTTGTCGCCCATTTTTACCAATTCTTCTGCAACACTTTCAAAAAGTTGATAGAAAATCCTGTCTTTTGGTAAAAAGATTTTTAAAAATGAATTGATACCCATTATACATTTAATTTTGCGCAAAAATAGCGGTATTGCTTAGTGCTACAGTATCTATTGAAATAATAATGATAACTTAACATAGGCTTTTGAAAACTTCATTTTATTATCATTAATTCTTATTTGTGACAAAAAAGGCATTCCTTTTCATATTGGCTTCATTTTGCTGTATAAACACACTGTTTTCTCAGTTTTTGATGGATTTGGTAGATACTACTACCGATATGGGAAAAGGCATGTTGAATATGTACAAAGAACTGGGCAATATTCATATTGGAGGTTATATTCAACCACAATTTCAGTTGGCTCAATCTAAAGGGGC
>JBMOEQ010000409.1:0-2156 GCA_049314655.1 Ferruginibacter sp.
GGATAATCGGGCCAAATATCTTCCAATCCTTCGTATACTTCTCCTTCATCTTCGAGTTCTTGTAAATTTTCAATCACTTCGATTGGAGCGCCGCTACGGATAGCATAATCGATTAATTCATCTTTAGTTGCCGGCCAAGGGGCATCTTCAAGGTGTGAGGCTAATTCTAGTGTCCAAAACATTTTTGAAGTATTTAATTTTTTGCAAATGTAAAAGTTTGGTGGAATCTACCAAATGTGTTTTTGAACATAGTTGTTCTTCGCTGTTTATTGGTATAAATAATCTCTTTTGCCAAATGAAACCTCTATGGCAATTAATTGTAACTTTATTGCTATGCTTGATGCAATTAATATTAGAAAGAAATATGGACAATTGACCGTTCTTGATGGGGTAAATATCAGTATAGCCAAGGGAGAAATAGTAAGTATAGTAGGTTCGTCGGGCGCCGGGAAAAGTACTTTGTTGCATATTCTTGGAACCTTAGATCATGCAGATGAGGGAGAAATTCAGTTAAAAAATGTAGCCGTACACAGCTTATCTGATAGGAAATTAGCGGCTTTTCGCAATATTCATATTGGATTTGTTTTCCAATTTCACCATTTACTTCCCGAGTTTACAGCATTAGAAAATGTGTCTATACCCGGTTGGATAGCAGGTAAATCGAAATCGGAAGTAAAGCAACGTGCCATTGAATTGCTAACTACTTTAGGCTTAAAAGATAGAATTGAACATAAACCTCAAGCATTATCCGGTGGGGAACAGCAAAGAGTTGCCGTTGCCAGGGCATTAATCAATAATCCGGCAATTATTATGGCAGATGAGCCTACCGGTAATTTAGACAGTGCTAACGCAAGAGAATTGCATGATCTTTTTATACAACTTCGGGATCAATTTGGACAAACCTTTTTAATTGTTACACACAATCAAGAGTTAGCACAATTAAGTGATAGGATTTTGCACATGAAAGATGGCAAAATTATTTCGTAAGTAAGAGGGGAATTCTACATAATTATCCATTAACACGAGGTTTCCAAGGTATTTCATCTATACCTAATTGAAATCCGATGTATCTACTTACAACAAATAAATAGTCGCTTAAACGGTTTAAATATTTAATTACTAATGGATCTATGAAAAGTTGATTGACTTGCATATTTACGCAAATCCTTTCTGCCCTTCTACAAATACAACGGGCTACATGCAAACTTGAAACGGCAGGATGTCCTCCGGGAATTATAAAAAATTTCATCGGACTAAGCGCTTCATTCATCGTATCAATTGACGCTTCAAGAAAATCAACATCAGTTTCTTTTAGGTCTGGTATTTTCATTAAAGGTTCTTTATCAGGGTCACAAGCTAAAGAAGAGCCAATGGTAAATAATCTATCTTGAATTTCTTTGAAAGTTAGTTTTGTAATGGTATCTGTTATTTGATCTCCACACAAACCTATATATGAATTCAGTTCGTCGATAGTGCCATACGATTCAATACGAAGATGATTTTTTGGGACTTTTGTGCCGCCTATTAAACTTGTTTCACCTAAATCGCCTGTTTTGGTATAAATTTTTAATGCCATATTGATCGTTATTGCTAGTTTGAGCACATTGCAACAAAAATAATGGCATTTGGTTTAGAAAACCAATGAATAAAGTATTTATGCGGGTTGATTACTTAAACTAGGGTGTAAGTTTTTTTTATCGCTTTCTATAACACCGTCTCTTAATCGTATAACACGGTGTGCAAATGCAGAGATATCTTCTTCATGTGTTACCAAAACTACAGTATTCCCCTCTAAATGTATTTTTCCTAAAATTTCCATGATTTCATGGGAGGTTTTAGAATCGAGGTTACCTGTAGGTTCATCGGCTAAAATGATGGCGGGATTATTGATGAGCGCTCTTGCAATTGCTACGCGTTGACATTGTCCGCCACTTAATTCATTGGGTTTATGATGACTACGATCTTCTAATTTTACTTTTTGTAAAACCTCCATTGCACGGTCTGTTCTTTCCTTTTTTCCAATTCCACTATAAATGAGTGGAAGCGCAACATTTTCTGCTGCAGTTAATCGGGGTAAAAGGTTAAATTGTTGAAAAACAAATCCAATATCTTTATTTCTAACTTCGGCTAAATCATTATCTATCATACAACTAACA
>JBMOEQ010000410.1:0-2152 GCA_049314655.1 Ferruginibacter sp.
AATTCGTCAGTTGGCTGGTATGCGTGGTCTAATGGCGAAACCTCAAAAGAGTTCTGCCAATGCACAAAGTGGGGAGGATATGATTGAGAACCCGATTACATCAAGTTTAAAAGAAGGTCTGACGGTATTAGAATATTTTATTTCTACACACGGTGCGCGTAAAGGTTTGGCGGATACAGCCTTGAAGACTGCAGATGCGGGTTACCTAACACGTCGTTTACATGATGTGGCTCAAGACGTAATCGTAACTGATGTTGACTGTGGTACTTTGCGTGGCGTGCCTGTTGCAGCATTAAAAGAAGATGAAAATATTGTTGAGAAACTTTACGATCGTATTTTAGGTCGTGTTTCACTTCATGATATATATGCTCCGATAACAAATGAATTGCTCGTTGCTGCAGGTGAGGAAGTTGTAGAGTCTATTGCTGCCGAAATCGAGAATGTGGGTATCGAAGTAGTAGAAATACGTTCTGTATTAACTTGTGAAGCGAAATCAGGAATTTGTTCAAAATGCTACGGTCGTAACCTTGCTTCTGGCCGTATGGTTCAGAAAGGGGAGGCTGTAGGTGTTATCGCAGCTCAGTCAATTGGTGAGCCAGGAACACAGTTAACGTTACGTACCTTTCACACAGGGGGTGCCGCTAATTTAATTGCGTCAGAGAATATGCAAACTGCTAAGTTTAATGGAGAGGTAGAGCTTGACGACATGAAGGTGGTGAAAATGAAGAAAGGAAAAGAAACGAGTGAAATCGTTTTAGGTCGTACTGGTGAAATTCGTATTGTCGACAAGAATAGCGGTAATATCATGCAAGCAATTATTGCTCCTTATGGGTCAGTTTTGTTTGTAAAAAGCGGACAAAAAATAGAAAAAGGCGACACTTTATTCTCATGGGATCCGTTCAACTCCTTAATTATAACTGAATTTGACGGTCGTGTAAAATTGGAGAGCTTTGCCGAAAATATTAACTACCGTACAGAAACTGATGAGAATACTGGATTCAGTGAGATGGTAATCTCTGAAACAAAAGACAAAACACGTGTTCCTTCTATTAAAATCATGAATAAGAAGGAGGAAGTGATCAAAGAATACAATATTCCTGTAGGTGCGCATATCGCAGTATCCGATGGTGTTATGGTTTCAGGTGGTGAAACATTGGTTAAGATTCCTCGTTCTGCTGGTAAAAACCGAGATATTACAGGGGGTCTGCCTCGTGTAACAGAATTGTTTGAAGCTCGTAACCCTTCTAATCCTGCCGTTGTAAGTGAAATTGATGGTATCGTTACTCATGGCGGTATCAAACGTGGTAATAAAGAGATAATGGTTGTAAGTAAGGATGGTGAGAAATCAACTAAATATTTAGTTCCATTAGCAAAACATATCTTGGTTCAAGATAACGACTACATTCGTGCAGGTGAGCCTTTATGTGATGGTGCGATTACACCTCAAGATATCTTGCGTATTCAAGGACCTTTGGCCGTTCAACGTTATATTACCAATGGTATTCAGGAGGTTTATCGTTTGCAAAATGTAACAATCAACGATAAGCATATCGAGATTATTGTTAGCCAAATGATGCAAAAGATGACAATCGAAGATCCAGGAGATACCCATTTCTTGCAAAATGATGCTGTTGATCGTTTATTGTTAATGGAGCAAAACGACTGGATTTATGATAAGAAAGTAGTTACAGATAATGGTGATAGCACTTCTTTCAAAATTGGTCAAATTGTAAGCGCCCGTAAATTACGTGACGAGAATTCATTGTTGAAACGCGGTGATAAGAAACTCGTGGAAAGCCGCGATGCACAGCCTGCAACTGCGTCACCTTTATTGCAGGGAATTACACGTGCAAGTTTAGGTACACAAAGCTGGATGAGTGCTGCTTCCTTCCAGGAAACAACTAAGGTATTAAACGAAGCTGCAATTTATGGTAAGGTGGATTACATGTTGGGATTGAAAGAAAACGTAATCGTTGGGCATCTTATCCCTGCAGGAACCGGACTGCGTGAATACGAGCGTTTAATCGTTGGTAGTAAAGATGAATTTGAATTATTGATGTCGTCGAAAGAAGAGGACGATGAATAATCTTCTATTGTTATATATTAAAAGCCGGATAGTCATCACTTTCCGGCTTTTTTATTGTCCAAAATC
>JBMOEQ010000411.1:0-2135 GCA_049314655.1 Ferruginibacter sp.
CCATAAACATATTTATACTTTCCCTTGCCACAAACATTTAAAATCCCTTTGGTTATATTTGCATCCTAAATTTATCGCATGCAAAGAGATACCACTGTATTCAACATTATACAACAGGAACTAGGCCGTCAGCGCCATGGCATTGAATTGATAGCTTCAGAAAATTTCACCTCATTACAAGTGATGGAAGCTATGGGAAGTGTGATGACAAACAAATATGCCGAGGGTTATCCGGGTAGAAGATATTATGCCGGCTGCGAATTTGTAGATCAAACCGAGCAATTAGCCATTGATCGTTTGAAAGAAATTTTCAATGTAGAATATGCTAACGTACAACCACATAGTGGCGCTCAAGCCAATGCTGCCGTTACTTTAGCGATATTACAACCTGGTGATAGAATTTTAGGATTAGATTTAAGCATGGGCGGCCATTTAACCCATGGATCGCCGGTAAACTATTCGGGCAAATTATATGAAGCACATTTTTATGGTGTAGTAAAAGAAACCGGTTTAATAGATTACGATACTTTAGAAGAAAAAGCACGCACATTAAAACCAAAATTAATTTTCTGTGGCGCATCGGCGTATAGTAGAGATTGGGATTATGCCCGTATCCGTAAAGTAGCCGATGAAGTAGGTGCTTTTGTACAATGCGATATGGCGCACCCTGCCGGTTTAATTGCAAAAGGCTTATTGAATAGTCCGTTTGAACATTGTCATTTTGTAACCTCAACAACACATAAAACATTACGCGGACCAAGAGGCGGTATCATTCTCATGAAAAAGGATGTAGAAAATCCGTTTGGGTTAAAAGATGTAAAAGGCAATTTACGCATGATGAGTAATCTCATTGATATGGCGGTGTTTCCGGGCATTCAAGGCGGACCATTACAACATGTTATTGCAGCAAAAGCAATAGCATTTGGAGAAATATTATCCGATGATTTTGGTGTATATGCCCAACAAGTGATAGCAAATGCACAGGCAATGGCAAAAGAATTGGTGGATAAAGGCTACCAATTAATCAGCAACGGAACCGATAACCATTTAATGTTGATTGACCTACGCAATAAAAACATCAGTGGAAAAAAAGCCGAGCAAGCCTTGGTTCAAGCAGATATTACTTTAAACAAAAACATGGTTCCTTTTGATGACAAAAGTGCATTTGTTACTTCGGGCATTAGAGTAGGTACACCGGCAATTACTACCCGTGGCTTAACGGAAGCACACATGCCTTTTGTAGTTAATGCTATAAATACCGTTTTGATGAATGCCGATAATGCCGATATTATTGCCGGTGTAAGAAAAGAAGTCAATGCATTTATGGAACAATTCAAATTATATCCCGAACTCGGCAAATATTAAACACAAATTTTAAAGCAACAATTATGATACAACGTATTCAATCCATATGGCTTTTATTGGCAGCAATTTTTGCTTTTGCCGGTATTCGTTTGCCCTTTTACAGCGGTACATTTACTAGTACAGCACAATATCAAGAGCTTAATGCCGTAACCGGAGGCGTACTCATTTTAATATTAACTATTGCAGTGGGCATTACTGCTTCCGTAGCCATTTTTTTATATAAAAACAGAACCGTACAAATACGTTTATGCTTTGCCGCTATTTTATTAGAAGCGCTTTTGATATTCTTGTATTATCGCGCAACTGCATCTTTTTCGGCAGGAACGTATGCATTAACCGCCATCATTCAATCGGCTATAATTTTATTATTAGCATTAGCCGCAAGAAGCATCAATAATGATGAAAAATTAATTCAAGAAAGCGACCGCTTAAGATAGATTTTAAATGTTAAAAAAAAGCTACGTTCATTATTTCAATTGAACGTAGCTTTTTTATTTTACAAATATTTTCCGGTATAACTTTTAGCGCATTTTTTTAAATCGGCAGGTTTGCCTGCAAATACTAAATTACCGCCTTCATCTCCTGCTTCGGGGCCCAAATCAATTACCCAATCGGCACTTTTTATAACATCGGTATTGTGCTCAATTACAAGAATGCTATGGCCTTGTTCTATCAATGCATTGAAGGAAGCCAATAATTTTTTAATATCATGAAAATGTAATCCGGTTGTTGGTTCATCGAAGATGAAAAGGATTTGTCCTTGCGCTTTA
>JBMOEQ010000412.1:0-2135 GCA_049314655.1 Ferruginibacter sp.
ACCTAAAAAACATTGTGCTGATTATTTCCAACTCACGTTTAGAGAACAATCAGCCTGTTGGTTTATGTTGAATAAAGTAAAAGAAATTCTTAGTCTGAAATTGAATCCTGATGGATACAATATAGGAATCAACATTAATGAATATGCGGGACAAACAATCCCTCATGTACATATACATTTGATACCTCGGTATAAAGGTGATGTTAAAGAGCCAAGAGGTGGGGTGCGTGGAGTAATACCAGGAAAAAGGAACTATTAAAAAAAATGTGCTTTCCATAAATAAGTATTTCTCTTTTTTGCGATTCCTTAAAATTGTTATTTATATTTTTATAATTGATTTCAATAGAGATATATTCTAATAAGTGTATTACAACATATAGTTAGTAAAAGTAGAAGTTCGGACAATAATCGATTTTTTTAGAAAGTGGAGCAATTCTTCCACTGTCTTGATATCATCATTCCTATCAATAGCAAAGCAGTCTTTTACAATAATTGCATTACAATTTTCTTCATCGCAATTCGATAGATAAAGATGTAAACATTCTGAATCGTTTAACTCCCATTTGAAAGTTCCATCTAGGCTATATTCAAATTTAGCTTTTAACAAGTTTTGGCTATTCAGTTTTTGCATTGGAAATATTAATGGTAGTTTTCTCATATTGCAATAATTTTATATGGACAGCATCCATAATCCACTAACTACATTTTTAACACTTTGAATCACAATATCAATTTCCATTCGTGAATTAAATTTCCCCAGTGAAAACCGCAAACTACTAAACGCTTCTGTTTCATCCAACCCCATTGCCATTAGCACATGCGAAGGTTCAATACTTGCCGAGGTACACGCACTCCCATTGCTTACTGCAATTAATGGTAAATCATTTTCGGGGTTGCTCAGCCCCATTATCACGGCATCGCTATCAGCACCTTTAAACAAAATATTCGAGGTATTATATAGTCTTTTAGCTGTATTTCCATTTATAGTGGTGCCATCAATTTTAAGCAATTCGGTTTCCAAATAATTTCTTAGAGCCACAATACTTTCGGCATTTTTTGCCATTTCTTTTTTTGCAATGGCACAAGCTGCACCAAGAGCAACAATACCGGGCACATTTAACGTTCCGCTTCTCATTCCCCTTTCGTGTCCACCTCCATGTATTAAGGCGGGAATTTTTACACGGTTTATGCGTTGCCTGATATATAAAGCACCTACTCCTTTGGGTGCATACATTTTATGTCCGCTCAGGCACAACAAATCTATTCCAAACGCATCAACCTGTATCGGGATTTTCCCTGCTGCCTGGGTTGCATCGGTCATAAACAGTGCCCCTTTGGCATGTGCCAGGCCGACAATTTCTTGTATGGGTTGCAATACTCCGGTTTCATTGTTTGCTAACATCACGCTCACAAGTATTGTATCGCTTCGCAACGCATTTTTCAAAACTTCCAGATCAATCAAGCCATCCGGTAATACAGGCAAATAAGTTACTTCATACCCCTTTGTTTCCAAATACTTGCAAGTATCGAGCACGGCTGGGTGTTCGGTAGCAACCGTAATTATATGCCTCCCCTTACCGCAATAGTTTTCAGCAACCCCTTTTATGGCAAGGTTAATAGCTTCGGTTGCACCCGATGTAAACACAATTTCAAAAGCCTCGGCCCCAATTAAATCTGCTACTTGTACCCGTGCTGCTTTTACAGCTTCGTAAGCACCAACCCCAAATTGATGTGTGCTGTTGGCATTTGCAAAATTATCGGTCAAATAAGGCATCATAGCATCCAGCACCCTTTTGTCTATAGGGGTAGTTGCATTATTGTCGAGGTAAATAAGTTGTTTTTTTGTTCCTGATTCCATACGCAAATTTACGCTTTAAAGTAAATGATACTTGCTAACAACAATAAATGCTACAAAAGAAACAGGACTCCTTTGTACCCTTTATGGTGCAGTATTAGTAAAAAACTTCCATATTCAATCCAAATTGTTTTATACTTACGGCAATTTGAGATTCCCGCGCATTATCAACTTTCATCAACTCACCAAACCGGCAAAACACATCGCTTGCTTTTAGCCTGAAGGGTTGTTTCAAAATCTGCCAAACTGCGTTTCATGACCAAGGAGCTTTCCTCATGGC
>JBMOEQ010000413.1:0-2112 GCA_049314655.1 Ferruginibacter sp.
ATTCATAAAAAAATAAAAATGGACAATAATAAAGATGCGATAACAGCATTTTACAAAAAAGCATTAACGGTAAATACTGATACTACACCTACTGCAGTTTTATCGGAAATATTAGGAGACGATTTCATTTCCTATGGTTCGGTAGAAAGTAAAGGAAAACCTGCCTTAGTTGGACAAGTAGAATTTTTTTGGAAATTGATTCCGGATTTAAAATGGGAACCACAAGATATTGCCAATGATGGTAATAAATATGTTGTACGAAGTATTGTAAGTGGAACACCCAATGGAGATTTTATGGGAGTACCAACAGACGGCACAAAATCATTTAAAATAATGTCTATTGATTTTCATACAGTTATTGATGGCAAACTCGTATCTGTGCATCATTTAGAAGATTGGGGAACAGCAATGAAGCAATTAAAAGGATAAAAATTAAAGAACAACATTAAACGGATATTACAAAGAATAGAATTGCAATAATTTTCATTGAATTTACCCTAAGAAAACTAAACTTATTGTAAGGTTTCTTGTTGAAAAACAAGAAGCCTTTTTTATTTTAACCCAAAATTGCCTTTCATCAATACATTTAAAATTGCTTTTGTTTTATGCTTAACTTCCATTTGAGTTTGCACATAAACAACGATATATGAAAATGTTCCTTAAAAACTTCATTGCTGTAGCTAGCTTATTGAGCATAATTCAATATACAGCTGCTCAATCATCCTTGAATTATACCACCAATGTTTCTACGTCAGGCTCGCTTATTTTGGATATGAATGCCAATACCATCAATACTTCCGGCGCAACTAATTTGCTCAACAACGGGGCAAGCAATTCAACCTCTGCCATGCAATCCATTGGTTTCGATTTTTTTTTCATGGGTAAATATTACAGTCATTTTACAGCAGGCTCTAATGGAACAATAGCATTAGGAATAAATACTTCGGCAGCAAATATTATCACGCCCACTTTAAGTAACGATCTTACCCGTAACGTAGCATATCCTCCGGGTGTAAATACCGCACCTGTATTAGCGCCGTTTTGGGATAGAATGGTTACTGCATATACGGGCGCTACCATCAGAAAAATTATTACCGGTATTGCGCCCAATCGTTGTTGTGTAATTGAATGGAATACTGCCATTAATAATGGTTCTTATACCGGAGCTCCTTCTGCATTATTTCAAGCCCGATTATATGAAACTACAGGTATAATAGAATATGTTTACGGTCCTATGGCCATTGTGACTAATCCAAGCCCAACTATAGTAACTGCATCAATAGGCTTTACCGCAGGAAATGCCAATAATCAATTTATTGCAGTACAAAATTTAAACACGTATCCATTTACTACCAGTGCATCTGCCGAACCCGCTACACAAGCCTTAGTAAATTCTTCTGCTGTAGGTGCAATTGCAGGATTAAATTCAACAGTTGAAGATAGCAGAAGACAATTTAGATTTACGCCAACCCCACTTATTGGCACTAATTTAAATGCACTGAACATCACTGCCGTTGGGGCCACTATTGCTACGCTTAATTGGGTAGATACTTATACCAATGAAAGCAATTATACCGTGTTGGTTTCTACCGATAACATCAACTTTACCAATAAAGCCACCCTTCCGGCAAACAGCACACAATACCAAGTAACCGGACTAACCAATAATACCCTTTACTATTTTAAAGTGCTTGCACATAATGAAGGTGCAACCAGCAATGCCGCAGCGGATACTGCTACTACATTTTGTTCAATGAATGGCACGTACAGTATTGGAACGGGTGGCGATTTTAATGCAATATATATAGCGGCAGAAAATTTAAAACTCAGAGGCATTTCGGGCAATGTGTTTTTTGAATTAAGTACTACTTACAATCCGGCAAATGAACTTTATGCTGTTAAATTTCCTAAGCTCAATCAAATTCCTTGCGCTACCAATAGTTTTGGATTAACGGTTCGTCCCGCTGCCAATGCAAGTAATATTACCATCAGCAATTTTACCGATTCGGCGATATTTTATTTAGACAGTTGCACGTACATCACCCTTGATGGGCGACCGGGAGGAATAGGCAATACCAATCAACTCACACTTACCAATACACGCAATGCACC
>JBMOEQ010000414.1:0-2111 GCA_049314655.1 Ferruginibacter sp.
AATGGCTTCTAAATCGCCTTCTGCTGGAACAATAAAGGTTTGTCCGGTTACAATTTCTTTATTATCTCCGGGTCTATGTCCTACCCAGCTGGTAGTATTATTGGTAATTTGCTCAATTAGGGGATGCATGCTTTGATTTTTTGATAAGGAATTCATGATATTGGATTTTAGGTTGGGTTAGGATTATTAGAAATGTATTACATCTATAAACACCAATACGTCATTAATATTGTGCGCTTTTTTTCATTAATTGATAACATTCTGTTAAAGGAATGTTGATACTTTAAATTATGGATATTTGTATTTGCCGACATATATTATAACACATTCATAATCTGTTCTTTGTAAAGTTGGTAAAGCCTGGTATCCAATGTGCTAAAAATGTATTGTTGATTGCTTGTAGTAAACATACGAGGGTAAATTGCGTAATCATCTCATGAGTTTTTGTAGTATAAAATGGCTTTACTACCTGTATGGGCTTATTTAACTATCTTTATCGGGTACGCTAACATTTATCATTAAAATACGATTTAAATATTTTGAAGTTTACTGAATTTAACCTGAACGAACGCTTATTAGAGGGCATTGAGGCATCAGGATATGAAGACGCAACGCCGGTACAAGAGCAGGTGATTCCTTTGGTATTAGAGGGGAAAGATATAATTGCTTCGGCACAAACCGGAACTGGAAAAACGGCAGCTTTTTTATTGCCATTAATTCATAATTTACTTTCTCAGCCTTTACACCACAATAGTATTTCGGCATTAGTGATTGTGCCTACTCGTGAATTAGCCATTCAAATTTCGCAACACATGGAGGGTCTGTCTTATTTCACTTCTGTAAGTTCTATTGCAGTTTATGGGGGAGGAGATGGGAATGCATTTGTTCAAGAAAAGAAGGCATTAAGCATTGGTGCCGATGTAGTGATTTGTACGCCGGGAAAATTTATTGCACACTTAAACATGGGTTATGTAAAACTGGATGGTTTACAATATTTGGTTTTAGATGAGGCCGATAGAATGTTGGATATGGGTTTTTATGATGATATCATGCGCATCATTCAAGCCTTGCCTGCTAAACGTCAAAACTTGCTTTTTTCAGCAACAATGCCGGCCAAGATTAGAGAAATGGCGAAACGCATTTTGCACCATCCAGCAGAAATCAGTATTTCAATTAGTAAGCCTAATGAAAAAATTACCCAATTGGCTTATGTGGTTTTTGAAACACAAAAAATTCCATTAGTAAAGCACTTGTTATCAGATAAAGATTTTTCTTCGGTATTGGTATTTTGCAGCAGTAAATTGAGTGTGAAGCAATTGACCAAAGAATTAAAAAGAGCAAAATTTAGCGTAGATGAAATTCATAGCGATTTAGAGCAAGACAAACGCGAAGAAGTGTTGATGTTTTTCAAAAGTGGCCGCATAAAGATTTTAGTAGCTACAGATATTTTAAGTAGAGGTATAGATATAGATAATATTGGTTTAGTCATTAATTACGATGTACCGCATGATGGAGAAGATTATGTACATCGCATAGGAAGAACAGCCCGTGCAGCAGCAGAAGGCACTGCAATAACCTTAATCAGTCAAAAAGAACAACGCAAATTTGCTGCAATTGAAAAATTGTTGGGTAAATCGGTAGAAAAAGCTGTTGTGCCTGAAATTTTTGGCGAAGTGCCCGAATATACGCCACAGCAACAATCGGGGGCATTTAAAGGAAAAGGTAAAGGTCGCCCCAATTTTTTTGGAAATGATCGGAGGCCTTCTTCTAATAGACCTAATGCTACATCTGAAAGAAAGCACTCTAATAATTCTTAATCATTTATTTTGGATTGTCTCATTTTTGCAATTCATTCATAGTGTTATTTTAATTATTCAAGGGAAATTCAGTTAAAAATTTTGTTTTATTGTCTTAATATTAATGAAATAACCATATTTACTTACTTCAAATAGCATAAAAATCATACCTAATTGATGAGGGGAAATAGCCGACTTTGAGTCGGTTTTTTTATGCCATCTATTTAAAGTCAAATTAGATTTTATTTAAATATTGACGAAATTTTTAAAATTCATCAAATTTTTAGGCATCTTCTTATGATAATTTTTGATTTT
>JBMOEQ010000415.1:0-2093 GCA_049314655.1 Ferruginibacter sp.
ATTTTTCTATTTTCGAAAGCGGTAAATGTAAGAAGGTACAACGCAACCATTAAGGCATTACTCTGCGAGCTTTGCGTCGATAACATTAGCTCAGGTAAAATAAACCATAATAAAAGTTGTTTTGATGAATCTCTAAAAGTGGGTAACGTACGAATGGCCCAAAACACGAGCAAAACATTAGTTAGATTCCAACAAATCAAACCGGGTAGGTCGGGAAGAAATGCATAGGGTAGCATGAAAACAGCGAACGTAGGGCTATATTTGTACAAATCCCATGCCCCCTCATTTTCGTAAGGGATATACATATCTTTAAATTCGAGTAAATGAATTACAGAATATTTAAAGAGTATAAAGTTATTGTAATAGCAGAATTTGCCGTTAAAAGTATGAGCTGGCAAAAAGCGTTGAAAGCTGATAGCAATAGTTAGTATGGTAAAAACAAGGAAAATGGAATTGTAACTTAAAATCCACTTCTTGATTTTTTCCATTGTCTTGGATTATTTATTCGATATTATAGTGCACGAACGACCTCTGTAATACCTTTGGTTGTTGGCGTAACAGTCATCACTGGAATTGGCGAATTATTTACGATTTGCTGCGCATAACTTCCGATGATTATTTCTTTAAGGTCTTCATCTTGTTGCGTCATAATCATAATTAAATCGGCTTTAATGTTTTCGGCATAGTTAATGGTTTCCTTCGCCAATGCATTCTTATCCTTTAGGAAAAATGAGGTGTATTTAACTCCCGCTTCGTTAAATTTGGCCTCAACGTTGTTGATGTTGGCATTGATTTTATGACCTAAAAATTCATCATCTTCTCTAAAGGTAAGTATATGAATTGTAGAATTGAATTTTTTAGCTAAATGAATAGCCCATTTTACTTTTTGTCTGGTTTCAAAACTTAAATCGATCGGGAATATTATATTTTTATACCCATCTCCGAAGTGTTTGCCTTTAATTACAATAACAGGTACCCCTGCTTGGCTAATTACGCGTTGGGCATTGCTTCCCATAATCTTCTGTAATCCACTAGCACCATGGGTTCCCATTACAATACTATCGCAATCGAGCTCTTCGGCAACTTCCACAATTGTTTTATAAATACTATAAGCTGATCGGACTACTGTAATGATATCAATGCCATGCTTTTGTTTTATTTCCTCTTTCATGACATCTAATTTCGTTTGCAAACTTTTCTCCACCATTTCTTCAGTTGCGTTTTTTGAAAAAATTGAGGTAATCAGATTGCCGGTATCGTAAATGGCGAGTAGAGCAATGTCGTTATCAAAAGTTTTAGCAATCATTATGGCATGTTCCAAAGCCAATTCTGCAACTTGAGAGAAGTCGGTTGGAACCAACATCATGTTCTTTTTAGGACTATTCATTTTTGTTATTATAATTTACGTGCAAAGGTAATATAATGTGGTTGGTGATGCAACTGATTTTGTTAATTAATTGCTCCCATTTTATATTCAAATTCAATGTAGCTTTGCGTTTATAAAATAATTGTTAAAGATTCTTGGAATATTGAAGTTGTCTGATGCTGCTTTTTTGATAATAAGGGGCAGTAATGTGAAACTTTTTAACATTTTTGTCTTAAGAAAATGCAAATAAAAAAAACCGACCTTATCGTCAATGCAGATGGTAGTATTTATCATCTTCAACTTCGCCCCAACGAGATAGCCTCAAATATTGTATTTGTAGGCGATCCAAATCGCGTACCCATGGTTTCATCACATTTTGATTCCATAGAAATAAAACGTGAATCCCGTGAATTTGTAACCCACACTGGGCATTATCATGGCCACCGATTGTCGGTAGTAAGTACCGGTATTGGCACTGATAATATTGATATTGTTGTCAATGAAATTGATGCATTGCACAATATCGATTTTGTTACAAAAACAGCAAAAGAAAACCTAACCTCGCTTAATTTTATTCGTATTGGTACCAGCGGTACCATTCAAAATGATATCCCAATCGACAGTTTTGTGGTGAGCGCCAAAGCTATTGGTTTTGATGCTTTAGGTTCATATTACGATACGCCTCAAAATAAGAATTGTATCAGCAAGTCGAATGCTTTTGTTTACC
>JBMOEQ010000416.1:0-2088 GCA_049314655.1 Ferruginibacter sp.
TTGCACCAACCGCATAAGATATAAAACTGCGCCATCCATTGAAGGAATAACTCAAGCCAAATTTTGGGTTTAAAAAATCGTAAGTATTGTTGATGAATAAATTGGGATTTTCTCTAAATCCATTAATGGTGTACTTCACCATACGCAATTGAACATCTGCAAATGCTTGCCATCTTTTTCCTATTTGTTGATTGAGTTTAGTATATAATGAGAAATCTGATTTTGTTGCATTTAAATCGTACCAACGATATTTGTAAGGAACTGCAGCTTGTACTTTTGCCCAAACGATTTCCCCAAAGTGATTACCACCATATTTATTCCAACCTCCACCAATGGCAAAGTCGGTTTTGTTTTTATGATGCTGCACATTAAACGTAGTACCATAAAAATGATTATCGAGCCATAACCGGCGAATCAAATCGGTTTCCGAAATTAGATTTGTACCATTGTAATAATCACTCAAACCATACTTTAATAAACTGGCTTCCGATTTATAGCCTTCATAATATCCGGCACCTCTGGTAGAGAAGAGTGCAATACCGGCTTTCCAATACGGATTAAACTCGTGGTTGAAAAAAAGTTGATAATGGGTTTGTGAATAATTATCCGTTTCATTCGAGTAGGGCGAGCCGGGATGCTCATTGCCTGCCGGGTTAAAACTTCTGTGGGTTTTTAATTTGCTTTCAGGAATACCATACCATGCTTGATAGGTTTTTTCTTTTCCCGAAAAAATATTCATTCTAATTGAGCTTTTACCATTGATATATGTAGCGCTTACAAAATAGGATTTGAGGTCGCTCGATGCCCTATCTATGAAACCGTCGCTTACAATTCTACTTAAACGGCCATCGATAGTAAAATGTTTACCAATTAAACCTGAGCCAAAACGAAATGTATTTTTCCATGTGTTGAAAGATCCTGCACTGTTGTTTAGCTCAGCATAAAATTTGTCATTAGTACCATTGGTGGCTAAATTGATTGTACCGCCAAATGCTGCAGCACCATTACTGCTTGTGCCAACACCGCGTTGCACTTGAATGCTGTTTGCCGATGAAATAATGTCGGGTAAATTTACAAAGAAGGTACCTTGGCTTTCGGCATCATTATACGGAATGCCATTAAGGGTTACATTGATACGGGTAGCATCTGTTCCTCTGATACGGATTCCGGTATAGCCTACACCATTACCTGCATCGGAATTTACAACAACCCCGGGTACCTGATTTAAAATGAATGGAAGATCTTGTCCAAGATTATTTTTTTCAATTGTTGCTTTATTGATATTAGATTTAGCAAATGGAGCATTATCGGCTGCACGAATGGCTGTTATTTCTACAGGTAATAAACGTGTAGTATCATTAAAATTTTTTTCATTTTGTGCAACTAACGATAAACTAGAAAATAAAATTGCAGCGCTTAAAACAGATTTCATGTGTTAAAAATTTAAACTGAAATCCGAAGCGTTTTTAAAGTATAAAAACAGACGTGGTACATTTGCTCCCTTCGCAGGCATTATCCTGAGCAGGTTGACGGGTATCATCTCAGCCATCTTATTCAGATAGCACCCCGGAAAATCAGTGTGATGAAGAACTGGTGCAAAGATAAGGATAGCAGTATTATTTTTTTGTTTTTTTGTGTAACTTAATGAACCTTGGTTCGTTTCAATTCAAAACAATACTATATTATGAAACATATTTTGATTGCCTTTTTATTGATTGCAGGTTTTTCTGCTACAGCACAACAAGATGCTTTAGAAGCCAGTAATGTTGAAAAAAGAACGATATCGGCATCTTTTTCTAAGATTTCGGTGATGGATGGAATTGACCTTTATTTGAGCCAGTCGAAAGATCAAGCAGTTGCAGTGAGTGCATCAGAAGAAAAATACCTTAAACGCATTATTACCGAAGTTGAAAATGGTACCCTTAAAATTTATTATGATACAAAAGGGCCTACTTTAAATGGAAAAAAGCATTTAAAAGCCTATGTGTCTTTTGATCAAATTGATCATTTAACTGCAACTTCCGGAGCTTCAGTTGTATTGAAAGAGAAAATTACGTTGAATCAATTAAAAGTAAAACTTACCAGTGG
>JBMOEQ010000417.1:0-2071 GCA_049314655.1 Ferruginibacter sp.
ACTTCTTTCATTAAAGGTCTATCGCCTCTAACACCAAACATAATATGCTGACTAGGGCCATAGATATCTGCATCCATTAAGCCTACTTTTGCGCCGCCGGCTGCTAGGGCTAATGCTAAATTGCTGGATACCGTGCTTTTACCAACACCGCCTTTTCCACTCACCACTGCAATAATATTTTTTACACCGCCTAATACTGATTTTGCGTCTTTTCTATTTGTACTTGTATTGCTAGTGAAATTAACCGTTACTTCAGCGGCTTTGTTCACTAAAATTTTAACGGCATTGATACAGGCATTTTTAATCATGTCTTTCAACGGACAAGCAGGCGTAGTTAAAACCACCGTAAAAGAAACTGCATTTCCATTGATTTCAATATCCTTTACCATATTTAAGGTTACCAGATCTTTTCCTAAATCGGGTTCTTGTACATTACTCAGTGCTTTGAGAATATCTTCGGTTGTCATCGTTCAATTATTTGTTAAAAAGTGAATAAGGGTTCAAAATTAAACATTGAAGCAGTTACTTTGTTTAATTGCAACGGAATGTTACTAATTTTGGTACAATGATTTGCTTGAGAAAACAATAAATTGAGCAAATTGGCTTCATATTTTGATTTTTATTGAATGAAACAAAGGCTAATTACTTTACTGGTGTTGATTTTACTTATTCCATTTGTGGGTAAGGCGCAATTTGAAACATTCAAAGATTCTGTGGTGCAACTCTATGGCGTGGTAATGACGGCCGATAGTTTAAGAGGATTACCTGCAGTTACAGTTTCGGTAAAAGGTAGAAACCAAGGTACCATTACCAGTAATCAAGGTGTTTTTAGTATAGTGGTGTTAAAAGGAGATGTTATTGAGTTTACCAGTGTAGGGTTTAAGCCTAAAACAGCATTTATTCCCCGCGATATAGAAGGTAACCAATATAGTGTAATACAATTAATGGTAACGGATACTATTTATTTGGCCGCTACCATCATCAAATCTCGCCCAACACGAGAGCAATTTGAACGCGATTTTGTAAATACCGTTATTCCAGACGATCAATTGGAAGTTGCTCGAAAAAATAATGATGAAAAGAAACGTAGGTTTTTAATGGCCACTTTGCCAAGAGACGGTAGAGAAGCTACCAATAATTATTTAAAGCAAGCATCTACTAGAAGTTATTATAACGGTCAAGTTGCGCCAATGAACATTTTCAATCCATTTGCTTGGGGCGAATTCATTAAAGCTTGGAAACGCGGCGATTTTAAGAAGAAAAACTAGCTTTTCATTTTTTACGATACAATTCTCGGTTTGATTATCTTTAGCGATTAAAGGTTAAATGAATTGTATATGTACTCAATTTCTTCAGCTATAGCATCACCACAATTGTATTTTTTAATTGGATTTATGGGCAGTGGCAAAACCTATTGGGGTAAACGATGGGCCGCCAAGTTTAATTTGCCATTTTATGATTTAGATGAAGTTATAGAATTATCGGAAGGGAAATCAGTGGCAGAAATTTTTGATAAAAAAGGGGAGGCTTATTTTAGAGAAATTGAAGCTAAAAAATTAAGTGAACTTTGTACAAATGTTCAAAAAGGAATTATTGCTTGTGGCGGAGGAACGCCATGTTACGCAAATAATATGGAAGAAATAAAGACGCATGGGGTATCCATTTATCTTCAAGCACATAGCCAGCGTATATTGGATCAAGTAATGTTGGAACAAGATAAACGACCCTTATTAAAGAAAATGAATGCAGCTGAGTTGTTATTTTTTATCGAACAAAAATTAACAGAAAGATCAGTGTTTTATCATCAAGCTCAATTTGTTTTTTCGGTAGATGAAATAGATGACAATACCTTTGCAGCAATTCTTTAACAATAAAATCACTTGAAATAGTATGCATAAAACATTTATTGCAGTGGGCGCTGTTTTAGGCGCATTAGCTGTAGCAATAGGCGCATTTGCTGCGCATGGGTTGAAAAAAATCATGGATGCCGAATTCATTCAATTGATAGAAACCGGGGTTAAATATCAATTTTATCATGTTTTTGGCTTAATTGCTATTGGTATTATTGCAC
>JBMOEQ010000418.1:0-2068 GCA_049314655.1 Ferruginibacter sp.
ATTTTGGGGAGGGGTATGAAAGTGGTGAAGACGCTTTCATACCCCTCCCAACTAAAATCAAATGTAATAATCTGTCATTCTGAGCAAAGCGAAGAATCTGAAAATTTATATCGGACACTATTGTAAATAAATATTACATTAACCCATTAACCCATTAATCGAAAAACTGAATAACCAATAACCCTCATACAAGCTTAGCATACCTGATTTCATCCCAAAACCGGTTTTCTTTAAAAACAGCTTTTTTAAAAATGCCTTCTTTTACAAAGCCACATTTCTCCAGCACCCGCTGCGAAGCGGTGTTGTATTCAAAAATGCCGCAATGTATTCTAACAATATCCAGGAATTTAAAACCATATTCTGTTATCAGATTTACAGCTGTGGAAACAATTCCTTTGTTCCAAAAAGCTTCTCCGATAAAATAGCCAATTTCAGCCGATTTCCTGTAAACATCCGTTCCAGGCATCAATGATATATTCCCGGCATATTCACCCTGGTATTCAATGGCAAATATGTTCATAGGATGAGTCTTTCCATATTTTTCAATGAAAATTTCAGCATCTTTAAGGGTATAGGGATAAGGAAAACCATCTCTCAGATTCCTTGCAACCTTGATATTATTGGCCAGTTCAGCCATTTTAGGTGCATCGCTTTCGTTTAATGTGCGTAGAACGATATCTCCGGATTTCAGTTCCATTTTTTATGGTTGGTTATTGGTTATTGGTTATTAGTGATTGGTGAATAGTGATTGGTGAATAGTGATTGGTGATTGGTGATTAGTGATTAGTGATTAATTCAAATCTTAAAACTTAAAACTTTATTTAACTTAAAACTTCAAACTCCAAGTACTCTAAGTATTCTAAGTACTCCATGTACTCCATGTACTCCATGCACTCCAAGTACTCTAGGCACTCTAAGTACTCTAAGTACTCAAAGTACTCCAAGTACTCCAAGTACTCCAGGCACTCCACACACGCTAAGTACTAAAAGAATAAGGCGTCCTGTTAATAATTGACCTTCCCAGGGTAATCTCATCGGTATATTCCAGATTGTCACCTACGGCAATGCCCCGGGCTATGGTTGAAATTATAATATCGTAAAGCTTAAGCTGTTTCGAAATGTAAACAATAGTGGTATCACCCTCTATGGTAGCCGGTAAAGCCATGATGATTTCAGTTATGCCTCCTTTGGCTACTTTTTCAATCAGGCTATTGATCGTTAAATCTGAAGGGCCAATGCCTTCAATAGGGGAGATGATGCCTCCCAACACATGGTAAACTCCGTTGAACTGGGAGGTGTTTTCAATGGCCATAACATCCCTTACATCTTCCACAACACATATAAATGAGTGATTACGTTTATGGTTATTGCATATTTCGCATACATCATGGTCGGAAATATTATGACATTGCTCACAGAATTTACATTCTTTACGCATCTTAATGACGGAATTGCCAAAATTTTCAACAGCAATTTCTTCTTGTTTTAGTAGATGTAATGCCAAACGCAATGCTGTTTTTTTGCCGATTCCCGGCAGGCGTGAAAGTTCATTTACCGCATTTTCAACAAGTTTTGATGGGAAATTATCCATTTATGAGTTGGTTATTGGTTATTGGTTATTAGGTTATTGAGTATTAAGTTTTAAGTTTTAAGTTTTAAGTGTTAGGTGTTAAGTGTTGAGCTGTTAGGTCTTTTTTCTTAAAACTTAAAACTTTGTTCAACTTAAAACTTTATGAACTTTACAAACTTTACAAACTGATTAATTTTTATCTTTGCCAACGCAAAAGTACAATTTTTTCACGCTAAATAAATACATATTGACACCTCAATTAATACTTTTTAGTTTTTTAGCCTATACACTGCTTCTATTTGTAATTACCTGGATTACTGCCAGAAAAGCTGATAATCAGGCTTTTTATATCGGGAATAAAACTTCACCCTGGTATGTGGTAGCTTATGGTATGATAGGTGCTTCCTTATCCGGTGTAACCTTTATGTCGGTTCCGGGTTGGGTGAAAGATACCCAGTTTACATACATGATGGTAGTGTTTGGTTATTTTGTCGGCTA
>JBMOEQ010000419.1:0-2061 GCA_049314655.1 Ferruginibacter sp.
ATTCTATTTTTTATATTTTTACTCTTGATGCTATGGAGTCATATTTTTATTTAACTCACAAAGGCTTTAGGTATAGCATAGTAAATACTAAAAAAAACAATGGTTTGGGCAAGGTAATGCTCAAAAATGTATGGATAGCTGATAGCAGCTGCGAGCGTATAACTGCTATACAACATTGTAACCGGAAAGATATGTGGATTGTTGCTGCCAAAGCTGGTAGTAATACGTACACAGCTTATTTGTTAAGTGATACTGGATTAAATATGGTGCCTGTTATCAGTCAGGCAGGACCTGTAGCAAATATCAATGCTTTATTTTGGGGTTGTGCTGGCGGCTATATGAAGGCTTCGCCCAATGGCAGAAAAATAGCAGTTGTTTTTTGTTGTGAAAACCACACTGTTACCCTATTCGATTTTGACAATGTCACTGGTCACTTATCCAATCCTATTCCCATTGGTTTTACAAATCCCGACTATTATGCCTCTTATTCAGCAGAATTTTCGCCCAATCAAAAATATTTATATATTAGTTATACAACGAATTGTTTTGCACATACAAAGATTAATCAATATGATATTTCATCTAATAATTCAGCAACGATTAATTTATCGGCCATAGAATTGTATTGGAATTACATACCACCGAATACTTTTTCACAACAGTCCGCAACACTTCAATTAGCGGTCAATAATAAAATATACATTGCTTTTAACACTTATTCTTATGTTGGGGTTATCAATACTCCCGATTCGGCTGGACTAGCTTGTAATTTTGTAAAAAATGGTGTTTTTTTAAATGGGAAAATATGTAACTATGGCCTGCCTACTTTTTTCCCCGGTTATTTTAAACTAAATCCTGATTATACATATAACCAAAACTGTTTAAATGTATTGTTTCAACCAAATTGTGATAGTGCTGCCATGGATTCCATCCGTTGGAATTTCGGAGATATTTCATCCGGCAGTAATACTTCGGCTTTGTACAGCCCTGTGCATTTGTTTTCTGATACTGGCAATTATACAATAAAGGTAATTTATTATTATCCCTGCAATATGAGCGATACGGTGCTAAAAACAATCAGTGTGCAACTACCGGCCTATACTTTTCCGCCAAGTTATATTACGGATAGTATTACAAATCTGTGTAAACAGTTAAGATTTACTGCCGTTTGCGACAGTGCTGCGCTGGATTCTTTACGCTGGAATTTCGGAGATATTGCCTCCGGTTCAATCAATACCTCCGGCTGGTTTCATCCCTTACATACCTTCAGCGATACGGGAACCTATAATGTAAGTCTTATTTTATACTCCTATTGCCGCAGCGATACTGTTTACAAAACTGTATATGTTGGTTTGCCCATCAATGGAGTATATTTAGGAGCAGATACCACACTTTGCAGTGGAGAAACATTACAACTGGGTGGAACAATTTCATCCCAATTACCAGTTAGTTATTTATGGCAGGACGGAACAACAACACCAATCTATACAGTAAGTCAGGCAGGAAAATACTGGCAGCAGGTGAATGCAGGTGGTTGTTTGTTTTCGGATACCATCATCATCCGTTATCTCGATCCTCCCACTATAAGTTTACCCAATGATACCATCATCTGTGATGACAGTCGTATAGATGTTCAGCTTCCACAGGGAAATTATAGTCTTTTATGGGATAATGGAAGTACGTTTTTCAACCGCAGCTTTACCCATGCCGGGAATTACTGGCTCACTGCAACCAATATATGTGGCAACGCAACGGATGCCTTTGTATTACAAAGCAAAAACTGCAATTGCTATCTGTATTTCCCCAATGCTTTTACACCCGATGGCAACGATTTGAATGCCTGTTTTGCTGCTGTCTACGACTGCACATTTGAGACTTACCATTTATTCATCTACAACCGCTGGGGGCAATTGCTGTTCCAAACCACCAACCCTGCCGAATGCTGGGACGGGAAGTATAAAAACGAAATAGTTTTGCCCGATGTTTACGTCTGGATACTCGAATACAAAAGCGTATACGATGGAACAGTGATTGGGAAAAAGGGGATAGTGACGGTGGTGA
>JBMOEQ010000420.1:0-2048 GCA_049314655.1 Ferruginibacter sp.
GCTTTATTGTTTTGTACGGTATAGGCACTTTACTTTTAAAATTAAGTCCCGATATTCAACCGGTATGGTATACCATCTTAAAAAGATTGGGTATAAAAAAAGGAGAATAAATTCTCCTTTCTAAAAAATAAACATGTTTATTACTCCTCGGCAGGATATTCTTCCAACTTTAAACCTGGAATTAATCTTCCCCCACCGATAAATTTCCTGCTATAATAATTATCGTTTAAATTACTGATAGTAACCCCACTAGTAGTACTACTATGTGTAAAATAATTATTTCCTAAATACATACCAATATGGCTAACCCCGCCTCTTGTATTAAAAAAGACCAAATCACCTTCCTGTAAATCTAGCCGATTAATTTTTTCACTCACAGCATAGATAGCATGTGCAGTTCGTGGTGGATGCTGGTTATATACATTTCGTAATAACTCGCCCACATAAGCACTACAATCAATACCTCTTTTGGTAGATCCTCCATAACGGTAACGTGTACCCCACCAATTTTCAATAAGATTGTATAGCGCCATATTACTAACTTCTTCCACAGGGATATCCATTAGCTGACCATATTTAAATTGCAAAGAAGTACATTCTTCAATGATCATGCCTGCACCGATATTTTTCCCATTAAAATTTTTGGCCTTATTGACAACTGGAATAGTAGTGCTAACTACTGAACCAATAGCAGGTTTAATAATTGTATTATCGGTAAATTTATTAGTAGCGAATACGTCTCTTTTCAATTCTATTCCATCAATGAATTGAGGTGTTATTTTAAAAGGCGTATGATTGCTTATCCGCTGAAGAGTAACGGCTGTTTGAGCTGAGGCGATGTTGGTTGTTCCTGATACTGCACTTAAGATCACAGAAACAAAAAATAAGCTTTTCATACGTAAACTTTGGGTTTAAGCGTATGTACGACTTAATCTTGTGTTTTTTAGTCCTCTATTGATTCTTTACTGTTTCTATTGCTCTTTTCTTGTCTTAAAGTCCTGTCCTACAAACAATTAATAAAATGATTTTTTCTAATGCACTGCAAAGGTACGGCCGAATTCCTGATTCTGCAACCCAATCCCAAACATATTTGTAAAGGATTGTTTTTCAGGTAATTAAGCACGGTAACTTACTGTGGATAAAACGTACTCCTGCTTCTTTTATTGTAACCGATATTTGTAAATTCAACCTAAAATTTTGTCAACCAGATGACATCGATCAAGCAGCATGGAGGCTAGTCAGAAAACTACCTTCCTCACTTGGTTTCAACATCAAAAATTAAAAGGCAGTATACCCAATCAATCATGAAGTTCTCGCATTTACATGTACATACACAGTATTCATTATTAGATGGCGCAGCATCCATTAAAAATCTTTATGCAAAGGCACGTAAGGATGGTATGCCTGCATTGGCAATTAGCGATCATGGCAATATGTTTGGTGTATTTGAATTTGTAAAAGAGGCCCATAACAATAAAAAAGCAGATGGTAGTTTAGAAGTAAAGCCAATTGTTGGTTGCGAATTTTATATCACTGCCGACAGACACCGTAAAAATTTTAGTAAGGAAGAAAAAGATCCAAGGCATCACCAGATTTTACTGGCCAAAAATGCGGAAGGATATAAAAATTTAGTCAAGCTAACTTCATTGGGATACATTGAAGGGATGTATAGTAAGTATCCTCGAATTGACAAAGAGTTAATTCATAAATACCACGAGGGTTTAATTGCAACAACCTGCTGCCTTGGTGCATTGGTACCGCAAACAATACTGAAGAAAGGAGAAGCTGATGGAGAAAATGAATTCAAATGGTGGTTAAATATTTTTCAGCAAGATTATTATGTAGAGTTGCAACGTCATGGAATGCCAGAACAAGATAAAGTAAATGCAGTTCTATTAAAATTTGCTCAAAAATACAATGTAAAAGTAATTGCCTCCAATGACTCACATTATGTAGATCAAACAGATGCTAATGCGCATGACATTTTATTATGCATCAATACGGGTGAAAAACAAGCCACACCTGGCTTTGACGATTTTGCCAATGAT
>JBMOEQ010000421.1:0-2047 GCA_049314655.1 Ferruginibacter sp.
CGGTATCATCCATGCACAAAAATTGTATCAAAATAAATGGTGGCAAGCAAAGGGCATTTCGTTAATTGCTTTTCCGGATGCTATTGCCGAAAATGTGGAGTACAAAAAAATCAGTAAACGCAGTTTGGCTTTGGCGGGTGTTGTATAAAAAAAAGATTGTCTGCACTTTCGGGAGCAGACAATCTTCTATAAAATATTCAACCCTATTATTGGGAGATATAGTTTTTTAAATGGTCGATGGTTTCGCGTTGAGCATTAATGATGGCTTTTACGACATCGCTAACAGAAACCATTGCCGTTACAATACCATTTTGTACAACGGGTAAATGGCGGATATGTTTGTCGCTCATTAAACCCATACAAGTTTCTAATGTATCGGAAGCATCTACAGTAAACACATTTTCCGTCATGATTTCTTTCACCAAAGTTTCTTGCGAAGATTTACCCATTAAAATAATTTTCCGAGCATAATCTCGCTCTGATAAAATGCCTTTTAACTCGCCACCGTCCATAACAATTACGGCACCGATATTTTTTTCTTTCATGGCCAATAAGGCATCATAAACAGTTGTATCTGAGGTTACAGAAAAAACATAAGAACCTTTTACTTTAAGGATGTCGGCAACTTTCATACTGCAAAAGTTTTGGTTTAGAAATTAGGAAACGGTTATAAAACAGAATCGTTTTGATGGAAGTTAAACAATCCCATTTAAAAAATCAAAAATTTACTCAAAGCTTAAACATTAAGTTTTAAGCATCTCTAAAACAGTACCATACATTACTTCGGCACCTAAAGCCAAATCTTCGTAAGAAGAATACTCAAGCGGGTTATGACTTATACCATCTTTACAGCGTACAAAAATCATCCCATAATCGCATGCATACGAGAGTGCCATAGCATCATGAAAAGGGCCGCTCATTAATTCAGGTGCATCGAGGTTCAATTGCTTGCATTGGGCATGAATGATGTCTTTAATCCATTGTGCGCAATATCGGGGGTTACTATTGGTATCTTCGGTGAGTTGGTAGGTTAACCCATGCTTTTGTGCAATTTGTTCTATTCGTGCTTTTAATTGGGCTTCATATTGGTTGCGCCTTTCTAAATCTATATCGCGTAAATCGAGCGTAAGCTTAACCACTTCGGGAATAATATTTCGAGAAGCCGGAAAAACTTCCAACGTACCAACCGTACCTACTGTAGGTGCACCCGGAATTTGAGTGGCAATTTCATTTAATGCAATAATTACTTCAGCTGCACCTACCAATGCATCTTTTCTGATAGGCATGGGTACCGAACCTGCATGCCCGGCCATTCCTTTTAAAATTAAAGTTTGCCAAAGTGGCCCCGAAATTCCGGAAACAACACCAATAGGCTTATTGCCTAAATCGAGTACCGGTCCTTGTTCGATATGCAATTCTAAAAAGCTGAAAATACTTCCCGGTAAATATTCCGATTCTTTAAATCGATTGATATCGCAGCCAAAATCTTTCAAGGCTTGTGCACGGGTTATGCCGTCTTTATCGGCTCTGTTTAATTCATCGGGTTCTAGTTTTCCTAAAATTCCCCTAGAGCCAAAAAGTCCTTTATTAAATCGCCAACCTTCTTCATCGGCAAAGGAAATTACATCAATGGAACGTTGTGGTTGAATACCGTTATCGTGCAGGGTTTTAATCACTTCTATTGCACAAAGCACACCGGCAACACCATCAAATCTTCCACCATAGGGTTGAGAATCTAAATGCGAGCCCATCATCAAAACCGGCAAAGAAGGGTTGGAACCAGGATAATGGCCAATTAGATTTCCGAAATGATCGATACGGGTGGTCATTCCGGCTTCTTGCATCCATGTTGATGCCAATTCAAATGCTTGCTTTTCATCAGGTGAATGCGCAGGACGATTGGTACCTGTATCCCCAATTTTTCCTATTGCACTCATGGCTTCAAAATGAGCTTGCAATCGTTGTGCATTAATGTTCATAGTGCTGATTTATAAAAAATTTGAACCAATAAATTAGCTAAATAATTCAGCTCAAGCAAATCAATTTT
>JBMOEQ010000422.1:0-2042 GCA_049314655.1 Ferruginibacter sp.
TTCGGTGCTAATAAAATATTGGAAGGCGTACTTAAATTCCTAAATACAGATAAGTTATTTTCGGATGAATTTGAATTAACGGTAATTAAGTCTTGCTTACCATCACCATCTAAATCTGCAATCACAACATCATCGGGTTGTTCGCCAGCAATTAAATCAAAACGAGTATCCAATTGTATTGATCCGGTTGTACTGCTATTTCTGTAAATAGACAATTCATTGGCATTCCAATTACAATAAGCAATATCTGCTTTTTGATCACCATCGATATCTCCGGTAGCTATCATCCATGATTCTCCGGGTACAGGATAATTTATAGGTGCCGCAAATGTTTTATTTGTAATAGGCGCATTACATAATCCCGCTGTTGTAATCACAAAATTAAATGTCGAACTTACTTGTACTGTATTTATTACAATCTTTATTGGAGCACTTACAGCACCCAATGGTACACGCACAACCATACTTGTTGCTGTAGCACTAATCACTGTTGCTTGAACTGTGCCAAAATAAACCAAGTTTAGATTGGGGTTAGTATTGAAATTTGTGCCTGTAATTGTAACTAATGTTCCAATAGGTCCGTCTTTAGGTAAACAATCAACAATTGTATGCATACCTGTAAATACAAATCCGGTTTTACTAGAAGTACCACAATCATTCTCTACAGAAATAGATCCAGTAGATCCTCCTCCTACCACCGCAGTAATGGTTTGATCATTAATTACTGTAAAAGAAGCTGCAGGAGATCCATTCAATTTTACTTGTGTAGTACCAGTAAAATTTGTTCCTGTTAAAGTTATCACTTCACCAGTTGTTCCAAACAAAGGAGAAAAGCTTGTTAATGTTGGTTCGGAGAATTTAGAACGAAGTACCGAAAAGTTATTATCGGTTTGACTTACAGTTACAATATCTAATTTCCCATCCAAATCCATATCGCCCAAGGTTAAAAAACCCGATAAAGCACCAACAGGAAAATCAACAGCAGCACTTAAAGCAAGACTACCAATAGTACTGTTATTTTTCAAAACCGAAACTGTAGCTGCAGAAGTATTTACTACAGATACATCAACTATATTATCACCATTTAAATCACCCACAGCAATACGATACGCACCAGCACCGGCAGATATGTTTACAGGTGCAGCAAGTGCAACCGATCCAACAGTACTTGTATTGAGTAAAATTGAAATAGTGTTATCACTACCATTTGCAGTTAATATGTCCAATTTGTTATCGCCATCAATATCAGCAGTTGTCATACCATTAGATGTGGCACCTCCTGTTGTAAAATCCTGATGTACTGCAAAATCAATTGTACTTATAGAAGATTGATTGCGTAAAACCGTTAACCTATTGGTTGTACTAGAGTTTAAAATAATTTCTGGTTTTCTATCCCCATCGATGTCTGCTGATGTAATATTATTATATCGTTCTATCAAAACATACATATAACCTTGTTCGAAAGAAGCAGAATTGAATTCAAGTGCACTTTGATAAGTTAAAGTATCAGTATATGTACGTGGTAAAGCAACATTATATGCATATTTTGTATAAATAGTTTTTGTTGTGGTGTTATATAGATGATTATATCCTGCAACCAATGAAAATGCTTGTCCGGCAGTAAAGCTATTTTGCACCGCATTGATAGTAGATCCAGTAATATCATAAACCGGTTGTTGACTTGCCAAATAGGATAACGTTCCTGCATTACTGATAGGATGCGCCTCTAATCCGTTCCAGTACATAGCAAGCTTATTGGCCCCCACAGTTCTTAATTCAATTGATCCATCGGTTACCGAAAAATTTCCGCTGACGGTTGGATTAGCAGGATTGGTATAATTACTTTTTAATGTATATTTTCCTTCAAGTGTATTACGCACTTGTTTGTAAATATAAAATACACTCGGACTAGAAATTGTTGCTCGAGTTAATACTGCAATATCTAAAAGTCCATCTTGATTAAAATCGGCAATGGTAATAGGTACCGAAAGTGAACTCACTGGGATAGAAATCATTGCCCCCAAAGAAGTAGTAATTGTATT
>JBMOEQ010000423.1:0-2041 GCA_049314655.1 Ferruginibacter sp.
ATGCTGGTACCTTTATTCCAAATCCATTTGCCAAACCACTAATGCCACTATATTCAATACCAAAACTGGTAATATTGCTGCAACCGGCACTACCGATTGATCCTGCTAAAACAACAGAATTGGCAGATAAAGAACTTGCTGTTCCGGTTATTACAGTTGGAGGAGCATTCACACCACTACCCGTAACTGCAACATTTACAGTATTTGCACCACCACCACTTACCGGGATATTGCCACTATACGACAATACTAATACAGGTGTAAACTTCACAAATACAGCTTGAGTATAAACGCCGCCGGGTTGTGTAAGATTCAAAGAGCTGGTATAAGTTCCTGTTGAAGTTGTAGAGAAACTGTAACCTGCAAGAGGTCCTACAACAACGTTATTTGTATTTAGTCCTGTACTTGTAATAGTAAAACTATTAGGGCCATTTACTGTATTTAAACAAGAGGATGCAAATGCAGTTAATGGTGTTGTATTTATTACAGGCAAAGCCGTATTAAACGATTGTTGTACCCCGTAGGTTTTTCCGCCGCCATTAGTTGCATAGGCTTTGTAATAATAAGTACTTGCAGGGTTTAAACCAGTAAGACTTGATGAATAAGCACCTGCACTAAGATTGGATGATACAACTACTGTACCTGTTACAAAACCATTTACCAAACTATATTCAAACCCATATTCTGTAACTGCAGTACATCCTGTTGATGTGATGTTTCCTGAAATGGTTGCAGCACTTGTTGTAATGGCTGAACTAACGCCGGTAGTAACTGATGGCGCATTGTTATTTCCTGTTCCAGACGCTGCCACATTTAAAGATGGTGCACCTCCACCGGCAACTACAATATTACCACTATAGGACTGTATTGCAGTTGGATTAAATTTTACAAAAACCTGCTGCGAAAAAGTGCCTCCGGTTTGAGTAAGTGTAAGAGAAGATGTATAAGTACCCGCCAATGTGGTAGAGAAACTAAACCCTACCAAAGGACCAACTGTTATAGCTGCCACAGTAAGATTATTACCGGTAAGCGTAAATGAATTAGGGCCTGTAACTGTATTCAAACACACATTGCCAAAAGCTGTAAGGCCGGTTGCTGACAAAATTGGATCTACTGGAACTACAACTCCTGTTCCGCTAACTGCAACATTGACCGCAGTTGTTAAACCTCCGCCAAGATTAGTCACATTACCGGTTTTTAGCCCCGCAGTTTGCGGACTAAACCTAACCCAAACTGCAGTAGGAGCAAGCGTAGCTGAACTATAAGCTATTGTTGTTGTAGCTCCCCAAGTACTGTTATTATTAGATACCTGAAAATCTGTTGAAGGTGCAGTTACCGTAATCGTTCCTGGAGCTCCTGTAAGATTACTTCCCGATAAATTATAAGATTGTGAAGTTGAATTAGACCCTAAGAATACACTTCCAAAACCAGTTATACTACCTGCTACTGACAATGCAGGTCCTGCAGGACCACACGACACAATAGTTGAAGCACTGTTACGAGGAACAGGCGCTGTAACCACATCAAAATCTGCATTATTATTATCAGTTTCAATACAACCATTGCTTTTTCTAACAGATCCCTGTGTAGAAGTTAATGCAACACCATTATTTACAGAAACACCACCTTCCGCATTGTTGCCGAGACCATAAGATACCAGATCAACAATACTACCTAAAGGCAATGTACATAAAGTAGCTGTAGCACCACATCCCAAAGTTGAAGCTTGGTTAGACAAAACAACTTTGCCACTAACTCCACTCATTGTAAGATTGGTACTTATTAAATCGGCAGTTACTGGTAATGCAGCTCCGGCACTACCGGCTGCACTAAATTGTATTAATAGGTAAGAACCTGCCGGCATAGAAGTTCCCGCAGGAAATGCATAAATATTGGTGGTAGAAGATCCGAAATTTCCTGTTGCCGACCCATATTGTAATGAAAAACCAGTGAGCAATTGACTAGTACTGCTAATATTGTGCAGCTCCACATAATCATATAAATAGGTTCCGGTACTACCGCCACCTCCGCCATACACCTG
>JBMOEQ010000424.1:0-2025 GCA_049314655.1 Ferruginibacter sp.
CAATACACAACTTTATTGCAGCGGCCAATGGTTGTGTTGATGTAGATAAAACAACAACAATAACTATTTCAAATCAACTGATACCTAATTTCAGTTATTCATCCGCAGTGTACTGCAAAGATTCGCTTACAACAAATCCATTGCCAATACCTGCAGCAGGAGGAATATCAGGGACTTATAGTTATACAGCAGTTCCAGCAACTGCCATTTTGGATATCAATCCAACAACGGGTTTAATTACGATAGACAGTAGTATGGCAGGTGTTTATACCGTAATTAACACCATAGCAGCAGGAAACGGTTGTTTACAATCAATTTCAACACCTGTGACCGTTGAAATCAAAGATTTACCAATAGGCACCTTCCAATATGCACAATTGCAATATTGCAACAGTGGAACAACCGATGTACCAGTATTCAATGGAGTACAAGGGGTATTAACATCAGTTCCTTCTGGCGTAATTTTCAATACAGACGGATCAATAGATTTGGCATTAAGTCCAGCAGGTACTTATACAATACACAACTTTATTGCAGCGGCCAATGGTTGTGTTGATGTAGATAAAACAACCCAAATTACGATTACAACATTACCAGTTGCAGGATTTGGTTACGATGCAACAGCTTATTGTAAAAACGCCACCAATCCGGTACTAACTTATGTAGCTAATGGCGTTGCAGGTCTGTTTTCATATACAGCTACCCCAACAAGTGCACTATTGGATATAAATCCAACAACAGGCGCTGTTAATTTAGCGACAAGTGCGGCAGGAACGTATAGTATTATAAATACAATTGCGGCAGCTAACGGTTGTGGGGATGTTGTATCGTCGGCAGTAAGTATAACCATAACAGCACCACCAGTAGCGGACTTTAGTTATGCAAACACTATTTATTGTAAAGTAACCGGCACAACACCACCAGTATTTATAGGAGGAGTAGCAGGCACCTTTACGGCCACCCCATCAGGATTGGTAATAGACCCAACAACAGGAGTTGTAGATTTAGGGAATAGTGCTGCGGGTACATATCAAGTAACAAATACGATAGGAGCTTCAGGAGGATGTGCACCAGTACAAAATGCATTACCAGTAAGTATAACCATAACAGCACCGCCAACAGGAACGATAAGTTACAGCAGTGTGATGTGTCAGTCAAGTACAGGATTGCAAAATGTAACCAATACCGCACCAGCAGGAGGAACATATGCTTCAACATCGGGATTGAATTTAGACCCAATCACAGGAGCAATCAATCCAAGCGCAAGTACAGCAGGAGTTTATTCAGTAACCTATTCGTTGCCAGCAGCTGCAGGATGTAGTGTTTTTACAACGCTACCAGTTCAAGTGACTATTATAGAACAATCGGTTATTGACTTCCAATCCGGATGTGATGCAACAATCTATAAATTAGTAGCAGTTCCAGGTACATTTAATCCAATAGGAGCGACTTACAATTGGTCAGGTCCAAGTTGGTCGGGAATTCCGAACACACCAAATGCGATAAAAGTGAATACTATCGGACAATATGTTGTAAACGTAACAACAGCTGATGGATGTACAGCCTCAGAATCATTCGATGTGACAAGTGTTACTTGTGAGATTCAGAAAGGGATATCTCCAAATGGTGATGGTAATAATGACTTTTTTGATTTAACGGCATTGAATGTTAAGAAAATAGAAATTTTCAATCGTTATGGCACGAGTGTTTATAGTTTGGAGAACTATACTACACAATGGCATGGACAAGCCAATGGTGGTTTAGAGCTACCAGACGGGACTTATTTCTATATGATTGAAAAAGCAGACGGAGTAACCATAACCGGTTGGGTGTATATCAATAAATAATATTAAATCAAAAGACTTTTAATGTTAGACAATAATAAAATTTTTAGCTATTGTAAGTAGATAAATTTATTAATTGTTTAACATTAATTGTTTTTTTCATAATTTTCACTAAATTTGAACTTTAAATATACCTACACCAACCATAAAACTTTTCATTTTATGAAAAAAATTATTTTAG
>JBMOEQ010000425.1:0-2004 GCA_049314655.1 Ferruginibacter sp.
TTAAACTTACCCATTGGTCAATATTGTTAAACACCAAGACCAATTCATTTTTGTTTACACTGAATGCATCAAAAAACACATGGCCTTGCAGTTCCATTTGCAATACCAATCCTAATTGGTGTATGAGCGGATGTTTGTGGTGCATGGTTGAATTTTGAATGTTGGATTTTGGATTTTGAATTATGAATGTTAAAGTATGAAGTATGAATTATGAATGTTAAAGTATGAAGTATGAATGAAGAAATAATATTAGTCAGTTGCCATAAGTTAATCAACAACAAACGTCATTGCGAGGCACGAAGCAATCTCATTTTAGTTTTGTCCCTGGTTGGTGTCCTCACCAATCATCCAACATTTGTTATTCAATATTCGATTTTCATTTTCGAATTTCGATATTTGAATTTCGAATTTTAAATTCCGCATTCCGCATTTCTTTTTATGTCCCTGGTTGGTGTCCTCACCAATCAACCAATACCCAACATTCAAAATCCAATATCTTTTACTCCCATTCAATAGTAGCAGGTGGTTTGCTGCTAATATCATACACCACACGGTTAATGCCTTTTACTTCATTGATAATGCGGTTAGATACATGTGCTAAAAACTCATGTGGCAAATGACAAAAATCGGCTGTCATACCATCTACAGAAGTTACCGCACGTAAACAAACCGCATTTTCATACGTACGCTCATCACCCATTACGCCAACCGATTGTACAGGTAAATAAATTACTCCTGCTTGCCATACGTTTTTATATTGGTCTTTGCTTTTCAATTCACTGATAAATATATGGTCAGCATCTTGTAAAATAGCTACTTTTTCAGGTGTAATATCACCCAAAATTCTAATAGCTAATCCCGGACCTGGAAAAGGATGACGATTCAATATTACATCGGCAATTCCTAATTCCTTGCCTACTTTTCTTACTTCATCTTTGAATAGAGTACGCAATGGTTCTACTACTTTTAAATCCATATTTTCTGGCAATCCACCAACGTTATGATGCGATTTAATGGTTGCCGATGGACCTTTTACACTTACACTTTCTATCACATCAGGATAAATAGTTCCTTGGGCTAACCATTTTACTCCATCTATTTTCTTTGCTTCATCGTCAAAAACTTCAATGAAAACACGGCCAATTGTTTTACGCTTTAACTCCGGATCAGAAATACCTTTTAACTCATTGATAAATCTTTCACCAGCATCTACACCAATTACATTTAAACCCATGCCTTTGTATGCGTCTAACACTTGTTGATATTCATTTTTGCGCAGCAATCCGTTATTAATAAAAATGCCTGTTAAGTTATTTCCAATGCTGTGTTTTAAAAGAATTGCTGCTACGCTGCTATCCACTCCGCCACTTAGGCCGAGTATCACTTTATCGTTACCTATTTTTTCTTTCAGTTCCTTGGTGATGTTTTCTATAAAATGAACAGGTGTCCAATCCTGACTCATTTTTGCCACATGCTTCACAAAGTTTTCTAACATTAAAGCACCTTCGGGACTATGAGTTACCTCTGGGTGAAACTGAATAGCATAAGTTGGTTCACCATTTATTTTATAAGCAGCTACTTTTACCGATTCGGTACTTGCTATAATGCTAAAATTTTCGGGAATGCTTTGAATGGTATCGCCATGACTCATCCATACTTGTGAAACTTTGCTAACACCTTTAAATAAAATATCATCGGCTATATAACTTAGGTTAGCTCTTCCATATTCTCTAATTTTTGAGGGAACCACAAATCCACCATTTTGATGTGCCATTAACTGCGCACCATAACAAACGCCTAATATCGGTAATTTTCCCCTCCAAGCTGTTAAATCTATATTTGGAAGCAGGCCATCGTTCACCGAAAACGGACTACCACTCAGTATAATTGCTTTGGTGGCTGCATCTATTTCAGGTAAATGTGTGCAAGGATGAATTTCTGAATATACATTTAACTCACGTAACCTGCGGGCTATTAACTGGGTATACTGACTACCAAAATCTA
>JBMOEQ010000426.1:0-2004 GCA_049314655.1 Ferruginibacter sp.
AATCGGGACCGGCATCTGCAATCGGACATACACTGAAATTTCCAGCATCTGCCCCAATATCTACCGGCGATAAACTATTTCTATTTTGATCATCATAATCTCTAGCTGTGGTATTTGTATTTGTACCAGCTGCTTCAACAGGCGAACCATATTGAACATGTAAATTCACGGTAGATGCAGATCCGTTTGGAGTTACAAAATTTGGATTGGCAAAAAGCGAATTTCCTTCTAATCCTGTTGCTGCTTTCCAATCATTAAATGTGGTGTAACGATTGCCTTGATAAGTTCCCATGATTCCGCCATTACCACTGCCATAAAATGCATTGTAATCACCCCCACCCGAAACATCAACAATAATGATTTGATGTTTTGCAGTAAAAGATACATCTGCATTTGATCGGTCATTCACAAAAATATTATTGAAATAAATGGCTGGTAGCGCATTGCCTAAAAATGCATAAGCAGTACTTCCTGGAAACCCATCTGCAACATTTTGTCCGCCGATATACACCGAATTGTGTGTCATTACATGTCCGCCCGAAATACCAATAAAACCAATATTTCCCGCAGTAATGGAATTGCCTAAACTATCCAATCCTAATTGCACCATGTTATTATCGAGCCTGCTGTATTTATCAGGTACCGAAATGCCATATACAGTAGTGTTGATGGAGGTTCCCGAATTTAAACTATGGATAAAGTTTTTAGAAATATTCATATCCGATCCGCATTGAATACCCGCCACCATACTTCCTGCTGTAATGCCATTTTGTAAATTGTAAATATGATTGTGATCGATTGAATTGCCTATTCCTCCGGGCGATAATGAATACGTTAGAATACCATACAAAGCATTGCCAATAGTTCCAGTATGCATATTGTGTTTCAGATGAGAAATGGTATTTCCCGAAATACTATCTACACTACCCATATTGGCATAAATACCAAATTGAAGTGCTGCTGCACCATCCGATGTGCAAGTAATATTTTGAACGGTATTTTGCATGATTTTAGTACCATTGTTGCCTAAGGTCCTTATGCCATAAGTGGGTGCATTGGTGTGGTTGAAAATAGTATTGTCTAAAATATTTTGCTTGATAATTGCTCCGGTAGAAGTCATTTGAATACCCACCCATTCTACTGTTGCGTCAATAAAATTTCCTCTACATTGTATATTTCGAATGCGGTTATTCATCATTTCAATTACACCCATTCCTCCAATTCCACAAATCAATGCAGCTTTTGCTTGGTAATTATTAAATGTTTGTAAGATGGATATGCTATCGGCCAAATTTGTACTGCCAATTTTATTGTTATTGATTTGATAGGTTAATCCATTACTGCTATTATCAACATAGATCAATGAAATGTTTGGATTATAGGCTGCCGAATCATTGAAGAATTTAATTCGGCTAAATTGATTGTTGTTGATTAAGGCATTTCCTTGTACATTGATTAATTGTGCCGATGTGCCATATTTAAAAGGCATAACATTACCTGTACAAAGTGGCGCAGTTCCTCCAAAATAATTATTGGTTATAGTAACTGGCAAAACTGCATTGGAAGAAAAATCTACTTTGATAATACCCGCGGCAGGATGTTGATAAAAGCTACGTGTTTGATAAAAACTGTTTTGTTCAATTAACCATCCATCGTTTCCATTTTGCAGTTGTATGGCTTGTTGACTGAAATCCCAAAAATTACAATTTCTAACAATATTGTTATTGTTTACAATATTTCCGGTAACTAAACTCAATAGTAGTACGCTTCTTGGCTCTTGATTGGCGATACTGTATATTGAACAATTTTCAATTAAATTATTGTCGCAACCATTAGCCAGCGTGCCTCTTAAGGCAATAACGCCATTTAAGCCAAATGAAGGAATTGGACCGCCACTTAAATTTAAATACTTGAAATTGTTTCCCGAACTATTGATTAATGCTATAGCCGGTGCATTGCGTGTATTGGTAAGTGTGAGTTGATTGGTATTGCCTATTCCTCCCG
>JBMOEQ010000427.1:0-2002 GCA_049314655.1 Ferruginibacter sp.
CATATCTGATTAAAAACTTCCAATCGGATACACTATACTGATGCAAATGGAATCTGTGTTTCCCCATGTAAATGGAATCGCCGAGCCAACCGCATTGTTGGTACCATCTGCAATTTCAATTGATAAAACAGCAGTAGCTAATGACAATTACGGACCAGGATCTTACGGATTCTTTGATCCTAGTACTTGGTTATCTGTTGATACAAGTTTCTTTTCTGAAGGTACATGTTGTCCATTAATTTTGGCATCTGGATCAGTTCTTTCAAAAGACAAACTGAACCAATACATTGGTGGTTACAAAGAATCAACTAAGTCAAAGTTGATCAACCCAAAATATATCCAAAAGGTATATCGTGTTGATAGCTGCGTGCCTCAACAAGCAGTAACTTCAATTGGTACTACACCTCAAACATCATTATCATCTATTGCAACTTTGGATAATGGTTCATTAGTAGCAGGTACAAACTATACAACTAATGGTACTTATTTTTCAGCAAATTTAGACGGTGGTAGTGGAACAGGTGCTAAAGGTACAGTTGTAGTTGCAGGTAACGTTGTTACTTCTATTACAATTACTACATCAGGTCAAGGTTACGTTATTGGAGATACTTTAACAGTAAACACAACTGATGTTCCTAACACAGGTGTTGATTCAACAATTGACGTACTTACTTTAAGTACAGTGTCTAGTAATTTGTTTTTAGGTGGAACAACTCAAGCAAATTGTGCACATGATTTCTATTGTGGTGAAACTTACTACTTGCGTATTGACCTTAAAGGTTCTCCAGTATTACGTTTCTTAAACCATAATGCTTACCAAACTCTTTCTGCTTACACAGGATGTTGTGCAGGTATTACTCCAGAAACTGTAGATCCTACATTGGTATACCTTACTTGGGCTAAAGCACTTTTACTTAATGCGTATTTAAAAGATTTAGTTGCTCCTGTAGTTTATGATTACACAGGCGTTGCTTGGTATGCTCCAGGAACAACAGTAACAATGGATGGAACTTCAACACCTGTATTACCTACACAATGGTGGACATCTGCTGCTGGAGTTGATCAGTACGCTGCTTCTGCTCAAGCAATAGCTTGGACAACTGCAATTGGTGGTTCTGCAGGTATGCGTTTATTCGGTGCTTATGTAGGTACTCAATTTGGTAATTGTACTTTCCAAGTAACTGATTTCTTTGAAAAAGCACCTGTTCTTATCTATGCATCATTAGTTGATTACAACGGTGATCCATGTGTATTTGAAGGAGTTTGTGTATACAACGATTGTCGTGGTATTCAAGGAATGGGCTTTGGAGAACAAGTTGTCCGTGATTTAATTTTATCTGAGTCTTACTTACAAAACTTCTTTGCAAATAATGATTTAAGGATTCGTGAAATCACTCAAGGTTATGACATCTTAAATGCTGTTGACCGTAACGCGTTATACACTCGTTATTTCTTATTGCACAGTGTACCACGTTGGAATAATCCAACTAGTGTATTTGATACTGATCGCTATATGGTTGAGATAATTTCAGCTGGTCAAAATGCAACTCTTGAAGAATTCTTAGGTGCATGGTTAGATGCTTGTCCTGGTTGTATTGCTCTTGAAGAAGAGACTTGTACATCTTGTACTATTATAGCTGACTAAGCAAAAAAATATACTTAAATTAAAAAGGAGGGGGGAACTCCTCCTTTTTTATTAAAATTAATATAACAAATGGCACAACACGTATTAAGTCTAGAAGTTCCTGATACATTAAATGAGTCTATTCTGCGTATTCAGGATACGTCTATTTATAATCCACAAATTGAAGTAGCTTGTCCATTATTGCAAATTACTTTACCTGGATTTAATACACCTGCCCAGTTTACAGAACCTGATATTCAACCTGGATTTTCTTTAAACCTCACTGCTTGTGATTTAAAGATTCAAAATGCTGGTTGTGGTACTAGTTATAATAATCTTCCGGATGGAATTTATATTATCAAGTACAGTGTTTCTCCA
>JBMOEQ010000428.1:0-1999 GCA_049314655.1 Ferruginibacter sp.
TTATAATATAAAAGTAGAACGAGTGATTTTACCCGATTCTTCTACAATTTTAAGGTGATACATTCCCTTTGCAATGCCTTCGGGTAAATTAATTTGATCGGCATTTGTTCCACCAGGATTATTCAATTGTGTTTGTAAAATTCTTTGTCCTGTTGAATTAATCAATTCAATTTGTAATTTTCCGGCCGCTATTCCATTAAATTGAAGTCCTACAACTCCATTGCGAACAGGGTTAGGATAAATGGTGATGCCTTGAGCAGATTTTGTACCAGACAATTTTACAATTCTACTAAAAGTAATTGTACCATTTAAGCTGATGGATTTAATTCTATAGTAAATATCATTGGTATTGATTCTGGTATCTAACCAAGTGTATTGCATAGAAGTTGCCGAGCGATTTACTACTGGTGATGTATATACAGAAGCAAAAGTGCTACCATCAATAGACCATTCAACATCGTATTGTTTGATATCGTTTTGCTGGGCCACTGTCCAAAGTACGTTATTTCCTGTATTGGTTTTTATAGCTTTAACATTGGTGAAATTTAATGGCAATGGCGAACCCAATGAACCAAAAACAATTTTAAAACGATCTGGATTTTGAGAAGCTACATCACCATTAATTGTAAAATTGATTTTATTGGTATCTAAAGCATTTAATATTGTTACACCATTGGTATAGCTATCTTCTAACCGAATAGGAATAGATGGGTCTAATCCAAAAGGAACAAGATGTAATTGGTAACTTCTTAAAGAAGATCTATTTAAACGTAAGAATAAGGTATCATTTGTTGAAATAGTAGGAATCGGCCTTCTTTCTGTTGCCAAAAACGAACTATTGCGTACCAAACCAAATGTTTCGTTTACATTGGTGAGTTTAATGTTATCAAAATTATCCACACAAGCACAATAGGTATTATTAAATCTTGCTGTATTACCATCTGCAATGGCAATTGAATTATCTGCTTCTAGTAAATATAAATTTGTTCTAAAATATCGAGCTGGTTCACTTAATGGTCTTAAAAAGCCTGATGTGTAAGTGGCCACTTTATTGGTTTCTTTAAATTGTAATGCAGGTGTTCCGGTATTATTGGTAACCACAAAAAATGCTTGCCCGGATTGAATTATTTGCGTTTGACTGCTTCCTCCTGTATTTACTGTCCAGCTTCCGGAATTATCCACATCATCAATATCCACATATCCCCCAACCGCGTTCAATCTTGAATCCCAAGTATAGATTTTTCGTTGCAAATTAGTTGTACCGGTATTTGCAAAAATTGCTTGAATATCAATTGCAGAGGCGTAAGGATTTCCAATTAAAGTAAATTCATTATTGCTAGAAGCTATACTACTAAAGTTTTGGTCGCCAATTTGCAATTTACCTTTTGCACTTAAAGTAGTGGTGTTGGTAGCACTGGTATATGCGGTAATTAAACTAGGGTCTCTATCTCCCCTAACAAAAGCAAAATAACCCATATTGTCTGCACTTCCTGAATTACCTGGAGAAGCTTTAGTGGTTTTAGTATCGGTTACATTTACAAAAGTTTGACTAATATCCCACATTCTTAAAGAAGGATTATTTAAGCCACTTGGATCTAATCCGTTTACGGCTAAATCAGCATCTGGGCCAGTAATATGTGTGCCTATTCCTGAAGTATATGTACCTCCATTTTGCCAAGCATCAAAAATTGAATTTGAATTAGATAATGGGGCCGTAATTAAACGCCAAGCTCTTCTTGCTGGAGATGGAATAAATCTTTCCACCGTAACATCGCCACTAACGGTACCGGATGATTGCGAAACTCGTGCAGTTCCACTTCCATCCGATTTAAGTACAAGATTACCTCCGGTTGTTAAAGTAGCGCCCGAACCCACCGTTAAGGTTCCTAAACTTCCACTTGATCCGGCGGCGATATCTAAAGCAGTACCTAATAAAGCCGAACTACTTGCGTTTAAAGTTAATGTGCGTAATGTTCTCGCTCCACTTGCAAAATTAAGT
>JBMOEQ010000429.1:0-1981 GCA_049314655.1 Ferruginibacter sp.
ACAACTGATAGAACTTACGCCATGAGTATTCGATCAAAATTATTGCAACGTTATCCCGACCAAAAAGTGTACATGAGTTTTCAACCGCCGTATATCAAATTGAAGTTTGGCAATTTTGCAGAAAAGGCTGATGCCGAAAAAGTAAAAAAGGAATTGAGCGACAGTAAAATTATCACCAACAATATTTATGTAGTGCCCGAAAATGTTGAGTTGAAAGGTGATAAAAATAAAGACAAAGAATAAGCTTTGAACGTTTCATAGTATAACCATTATCTATCATTAAAATTTCTACTTGTGACAGGAGCTTTGGAAAACAATATTCATCAACTTGCCGCAAGCTATGCGCAAGAATTTATTGATATTCGCCATCACCTTCATGCCCATCCCGAATTAAGCTATTTAGAGTTCAATACATCGGCTTTTATTCAGCAAAAACTTACTGAATGGGATATTCCTTTTACTGTATTGGCAACCACAGGCGTAGTGGGCATTATTGAAGGCAAAAATCCACAAAAGCGAGTAGTCGCATTACGTGCAGATATGGACGCACTGCCCATTCAGGAAGTGAATGATGTACCCTATCGTTCCACAAATGCAGGTGTAATGCACGCTTGCGGTCACGATGTGCACAGCACTTGTTTGTTAGGCGCTGCAAAAATCCTCAAAACTTTAAATACAGAATGGGAAGGCACTGTTAAACTAATTTTTCAACCCGGAGAAGAAAAAAATCCTGGTGGCGCAAGCATCATGATTCGTGAAGGGGTATTACAAAATCCCGCTCCACAAAGTATTTTTGCTTTACATGTTCACCCTGGTTTACCTGTTGGAAAATTGAGTTTTAGAGGCGGTAAAGTAATGGCCAGTGCTGATGAAATTTATATCACCATTAAAGCAAAAGGCGGTCATGCCGCAGCGCCTCATTTAACTGCAGACACCTTATTAACTACAGCACATCTGATTGTATCCTTACAACAAATTGTGAGTAGAAATAACAACCCTTTTAATCCTACTGTATTATCATTTACATCAGTACAAGGTGGTAATACAACCAATGTTATTCCATCAGAAGTAAAAATCATGGGCACATTTAGAGCAATGGATGAAGTATGGCGCTTTAAAGCACATGAACTCATTCGCGAACAAAGTATGGCCATTGTAAAAGGTATGGGCGCCGAAATGGATTTACATATTGATGTTGGCTATCCATTTGTACACAACGATGTTGAACTCAGTAAAAAGGCTGCTGAAAAAGCGGCTGCATATCTTGGTGCCGATAAAATTGAAGAAACCGAATTGCGTATGGGTGCCGAAGACTTTGCTTACTATACCCATCATATCCCAGGTTGTTTTTTCCGTTTGGGTGCTGGAAATATCGAAAAAGGAATTACCAGTGGAGTACATACGCCCACTTTTAATATCGACGAATCGGCAATTGAAACCGGAATGGCGATGATGGCTTTATTTGGAGCAACAAATGCCGAGTAATTTTTACTTCCACACAATACCATGGAAGTAAAATTATACCTGTAGTATTGAGCCCGATTTCAGTACCTTGCACTACTTATTCACCTTAACTTTTTATGGCCACTTGAGTCCATGAATCGTTACATTTTCTTAGTCATTTTTTAACGATATCGCATGTCAAAAGAACTTAGTAAAGAACAGGCACTTGAATATCATGCCAAGGGCCGTCCTGGAAAAATCGAAGTTATACCAACCAAAGAATCCAAAACACAACGTGATCTTTCACTAGCCTATTCGCCCGGCGTTGCAGTACCTTGTAATGCAATCGTAGATAATCCTGATGATGTATACAAATACACCGCCAAAGGAAATTTAGTGGGTGTTATCAGTAATGGAACTGCTGTTTTGGGTTTAGGAAATATTGGTCCCGAAGCAGGCAAACCCGTGATGGAAGGCAAAGCCGTATTGTTTAAAATATTTGCCGACATCGACGTATTTGATATTGAAATCAATGAAA
>JBMOEQ010000430.1:0-1978 GCA_049314655.1 Ferruginibacter sp.
AAATTATGAATCAGGTTGCACTTCATCCACCCAAACCCAACACCGATCTTTATTTGAATTTGTTGAGAGCAATAGCTGGCCAGCAACTTTCGGTGAAGGCGGCTGGAACAATTTGGGAAAGAACACTCAATCTATTTCCAGACCGATACCCAAAAACGGAAATGGTATTACAAATTGATGTTGAAGCTTTTCGCGGTGCTGGATTAAGCTATCAAAAAGCGGGATATCTAAAAAATATTGCTCTATTTAGTCTTGACAATTCATTGGATTATAAAATATTAAACAAGATGAGCGATGCCGAACTTATCCATTACCTGACTCAGATTAAAGGCGTTGGTAGCTGGACGGCAGAAATGATTTTGATTTTTAGCCTTGTTCGTGAAGATATTTTCCCTGTTGCTGACCTCGGTATTCAAAACGCTATTAGAAAGCATTATAAACTGGAAAGTTCGGGCAAGCAATTGAAAGCAGAAATGACAGAAATATCAAAACAATGGCAACCCTATAGAACCTTTGCGTCTATGTATTTATGGCGATCTTTAATCAATGAATAACATTATTTAAGCAAAAGTGTCGGTTTGGCAAAGTGCCGGTGCCAATTAATTTAACACTAATGCTAAAATTGTCCTTTTTTTTTGTAGGTTTGAAATTTATGAAACACCCACTACTTCTTATTCTGATATTTTTGGGATTTTTATCGCAAAGTCAAGCTCAATATGACGTTTATACTCGTCGCAATTTCGTTCAAAATAAAGTCACGGGTGAAACCTTAAACCAACTTTTTCAGCGCCACGAATTTGAAGGGAGGGCATACGCCTATTTTAAATTCGCTTCGATACCGAATGAGTTGTCGTTTGAATTGGCTAAGGAAAAGGGGCTACGATTTTTAGAATATATTCCTAATAATATCTACTTGGTTTCTTTCCCTAATACAGAACTGGCCCATAACTATATTCTAAATGAGAGTGGGATTTTGAGCTCACTTGATTTTGAAAATGCTAAATTTTCAGATCGATTTATCAATCAATATCAAGGTAACATTAGCACCTCTTCAATACCTATTTCTCTTTATATTTATGTTTATAATGACATAAGAATTTCAGACCTGCTTCCTTCATTCAATAAACTTGGAATAGTAAACACCGCCAATGAACTTTTTCACAGAGCTTCTATTACTTTACCATTAAATCAGGTTTCACTTTTATCCCGCTTTGGCGGCATAAAAATTATTGATCTGGCACCAACGCAGCCTGTAATTGACAATTTGCCTGGTAAAACCAACCATAGGAGCACCGTTATTGGAAGTGGCTTTGGCCGAAATCTGCAAGGCGATAGCGTTGTAATTGGTGAATGGGATGGTGCTGGTGTAGGAGCCCATGTAGATATTGATTCACCGCGTGTTACTAGATTTGATCCATTCACCAACAATTTAAATGGACAACATGCTACTCACGTTGCCGGCACGATGGCAGGAGCAGGTGTAATTAACCCATATGCTATGGGTATGGCCCCTAATGCAAAGGTATTTTCATGGAATTTTAATGGTGACATTACAGCACAAATGGATAGTGGTGTACGTTTTCAGAATATAATGATCACACAAAATAGTTACGGATATGGTGATTCCGATGACTCCTGCGCTACCCGAGGTAGATACGATGATGTTAGCCATGAACTCGACATCTTGGTGCGCAACTATCCCCAATTGATACATGTATTCGCCGCAGGCAATTCCCAATCTGTATGTGGTTTGGGTGGATATCGCACTGTTTTCAGCGGATTTCAAGCTGCAAAAAATGAAATTACTGTTGGTGCACTAACCGATCAGGATGCAATGAGCGGTTTCAGCAGCTGGGGCCCGGTTCGCGACGGAAGGTTAAAGCCAGAAGTTTGTGCCGTAGGAGTTAACGTCTATTCTACTCAAAACCTAAATTTATATGCTGGTGGTTGGAATGGCACCTCCATGGCATGCCCTGGT
>JBMOEQ010000431.1:0-1977 GCA_049314655.1 Ferruginibacter sp.
CATTTTTAAAACCAATGCCCTAACAGCTTCTACTTGCTCTTTTTCACCTACAACATGTTCCCGATGCCCATCTACCGAAACATACAATATTTGCGGTTTCAATTGCTGCAATACTTGAAGCACTTGCTCGGCAGTATCGGCTCTGTTGAAGAGGATGAATAATATGGGAGTAGTATAGATTATAGTTTAGAAGTTTAGAAGTTTAGAAGTTTAGAGTTTAGGGTTGAACTGTAGTTGAACGGTGGATGAACAATAGTTTAACGGTTGTTTAATTCATTCTCCGAGCTATGCGGTTAGAAAATAGTTTAGATGTTTAGGGTTTAGGGTTTAGGGTTTAGAGTTTAGGGTTGAACAATGGGTTTACAGTTGATGAACAATGGTTTAACTGTGGATGAAATTCATCTCCGAGCTGTACATTTAAGACTTTATAAACTTAGCAACTTTATACACGTTTGCTGACTTTATCATTTAACATTCAATGAATGCTTTGCGTCTTACTAATCTTTGCTTCTTTGCGTGAAATTTAATTCAACATTTCATTAATCTTTACTTCCGAAAAAGCGTTTCAACTTCAACCTAGTAATGCCTGTTGGATTAAAATCGATTAACGGATCAAATTGATTGCGTAAACCTGTGCCCCAAATTGATTTACATTGTTGGGCTAATTGAAAAAGTTGCAACCAACTGAGTTTAGCTTTTGAACCTAATAATTGTAAATTAAAAAATCGTTTTGCAATCACTAAAAATTCATCTAAGGTTAATTCATTAGCTAAAAGATGGTTGAAATCATTTTTCAACCAAAGCAAATATTGTAATGTAGCATTGGCTTTTTGTGCAGCATAACCTGTTCCAATATTAGAGATATTAAAATCGCTCATTCTAATATGCACCCTTGGGCCAGGAATTGTAACAATGGGTAAATTACCAGCAAATTTCAACCAACTGGCATCATCCGAAAACCAGGCCAAAGGAAATGCTTGAAAGCCACCGGTTGATTCATAAGCTGCTCTCGAAAAAATATATTCACACACTGTACTATACCGATCAATACGCAATCGAGCTTTAATAAATGCAGCGCCGGATTCTGTAACCGGATGATTGGGATTAACAGTTGTAATATTTCCTTTTGCATCAATACAGTTTGTATTGAAACGGAAAACATTTGTTTGCACGGCTTCTGCTACTCCTGCATAAAATGCTTCCACACAACCGTCTTCGGGAACATCGTCATCGGGTAATAACCAAATCCAAGGTTCATTTTGGGTGAGTTGCATACAACGCTCCCACTGTGCCACTAAATCTTTTCCGCCTATATTATTTTCGAATCGATGGTAAACAATTTGAAGTTGATTTTTAAAAGGCAATACAATAGCTTCAATATCATCTTTACTGGCATCATTGTCGATGTAAACTGTAAAATTTTTATTGGTTTGTTGTGCTAATCCTTCTAAAGTGGCTGCTAAAAAGTTGCCTTTATAGGAAGGAATAACAATGGCTAATGATGGGTGTGTATTCAATGGTTGATTATCCAAAATAAAAACAGTTTTAAATTAGACTGTTATCGAAATACTTGCTTCAATTTACCTTTAATAAACCTTCCAAAAAGAAGAAGATGCGCAATAGATAATCCATCTGATTTAATTAAGTAGGCAATGCACTTAAAAAATAGCGGACTATAATATTTTTTTTGAATACAAAGATTACAGAAATCAACACAAGCCAAATAATTTAGTTCTTTTAATGTTTCAACTGATAATTGATCTTGATTAACCGGTAAATTATTTTTCCATTTCTGATGAAAACTTTCAGCTGAAGAAATCCACTGTTCATTAATATTACCTAATGAAAAATGCTTTAAAATAATATCATAAATCACATAATTATCCTTTTTCTCATGAATATTTATTGAAAAATCCAAATCATAGAAATGAAAGCTTTTTAATTGTTTTTCATCAAAAGGATGTTTTAGCCAAACTT
>JBMOEQ010000432.1:0-1974 GCA_049314655.1 Ferruginibacter sp.
AAATTAGCACCTCCAGCAGTTATACTGCTTGCCCAATAGCGGTCTGTATTTAATATACCCATACCAGGGCTTGATGTTCCTCCACAATCAGCATCAAATACTTCTGCTTTAATATCAACAGTACCACTTGAATTAGTTGTAGGATTAACTAATTCAAAAGGAGTATAAGCTGATTTTCCTAAAGGGAAAACATAGGTTGAACCCGATACTAAACTTGTAGGTAACCTACGAACCAATGGACCGTTAACATATCCTGATGCACGAAAAAGATCGCTCACAGTAGTTGACGTTACAGTGAGTAAATTTGTTGTTGAAGTTGTTAATATACCAGCAGTAAGTGTTAGCTTTTGAACATTTAATGCAGAATTTAAGGTTACACCAGCAGCATTATTTATTGTTAAAGTTCCTGTTGCAATAGTTGCTGGTAATTCGCCACCAGTAATTTGGGCAACTGCTCCATTATAAGTAAAGTTGTTTATACCTGTACCATAATTTAAGGTAGGAGTTCCACTTATAGTTCCACCAGAACTAATAAATGTAAATGGATTTGTACCAGCATTACCCAATGTTAGTGTACCTCCACAACTTAATGCACCAGATGTAAGTGTTAGCGCAGTATTAACTTGTACCGAAGGCGTAATAGATACACCAGCAGTATTGTTTATAGTTAAATTTGCAATTTGGCTACTGGTAATAGTACCACCTAATGTTTGTGCAGAAGTGCCTTGTAAAATAAGATTACTACCAGCTGCATTCGCTGTTATGGTTCCATTATTTGTAATTGTTGAACGGAAAGTTCCGCTATAAGTTGTCAAACTTAAAGTAGTACCTGTATTAATAGTAGCTGTTCCATATATAGTAGTATTACCAAATAAATATGCAGTTTTATTATTGGTAGTATTATCAATTACTATATTGGGTACAATACCTTGTATATAAAAATCGTAATTAGTTGCTGTAGATGCTGTACCAATATTTAATGTGCCTCCACTTATAGTTGGATTAGTACCCATTACATAATAATCAAATTTTGTTGCCCCAGTTGTTCTTTGTACAAGATTAATGTTACCACCACTTATGGTAAGAATATTTGATGGTGATGTAAAGCCAAAACCCGCAGCTGAAGTAGTAGCATTACCAACAGTAGTTACATTAATAGTACCACCAGTAATATTAAGAGTACAGGCATTTGATGTGTAAATTCTACTTGCAATATTAGTAGTACCACCTTCAAAAACAAATAGAGCATTAGTGCCTCCGGCCATTACATTGCCCGCAGCAGTGCCAATATTATAAGTACCATTTGAAATTTTAAGCAAACCATTATTTGTGGGTGAGCCAGCTAAACCAATAACTGTAAAATTAGGATTATTCAACCATAAACCACCTAAAGATGGAATTGTATATGCTGCTGTTGCATAAATAGGATTTGATTGCGTAAAACTTCCGCTTATTTTTAATACACCAGCGGTATGTGTGCTAAAAAAAACACTATTATTTGCACCTTGAACAGTAAATGCACTTTGTATATCCAAAATTGGAGGTGTTACTAAAGCTGTTGCTGTTGTATTTCCTTTGTTTAAAGTATTTGCAGTGGTTAAGTCTATAGTCCCTGACCCGGAAATGCTTGCTGCAGGCGTTCCATAGAAAGTAATATTGGCTTTACCATTTGAAGCTCCAATATACATATCAAAAACACCATTTACGGTTAAGCTACCCGAACCATTATTAGCAGTAGCAGTACTACCACCTATGTATAAGGTATGTGTTAAACTGGTTCCACCAACTACTCCTGCATCAAAAGTACCGTTTGTAGCAACAGTTACACTTCCATTTACAGTAAAGGTACGTGCAGTAGTTCCAAATCTCAATATTCCTGATGTGCCTTGCCCCACGGTTAAGTTATAACATTGTAAAGAAGCTGCATCTATAATAACAGTTGCTCCATTTGCAATAGTAACATTATCATATTGA
>JBMOEQ010000433.1:0-1971 GCA_049314655.1 Ferruginibacter sp.
AACCAGTTTTAATAATTCCGACGCTGGACTATGGGTTATAGATATTTACATAGAAACCTACTCCAAAAATTGTGCTGGGGTTAGTTCAACTATTACCACTAGCGTTAACAGTATAAATTTTACTGTGTTAGATCCAACAGTAATAGGCTCTCCTTGCGCACCCTTAGCATTAGGGATTGATTATTTTAATGCTTTTTTAAATAACCATGAAGTAACATTGAAATGGCAAAATAATAGTGTTGATTTAATCCATACCTATACTGTTGAAAAATCTACCAACGGAATCAATTTCATATCTATTGGAAATATCCCGGCATCATTAGGGAAACGTCAATATCAATTTATTGATCAAGATATATTACCGGTTAATGGGCAATATTTTTATCGAATTAAAGCTGTTACAACAAATCAAAAAATTGGTTATTCGAGTATTGTAAAAGTGCTTACACAAGGAAACAATTCATCTACAATACAAATAGCCAATGGCACTAGCCCGCTTTTAATAAAGTATATGAATTTTAAAAAAGGTCAATATACTTTTAACCTATTTAGCAGCAATGGTAAATTATTAGGCAAGAAGATTGTGCCGTTAACCGATGGTGTAAATATTTCGGGCACAACAGCATTAGAATTGCAATTGCCACATGGAATGTATTGGTTGACTGTACTGAATGAATATGGCCAAATTGTAGCCAAGAAGAATTTATACCGTTAATTTAAAATGTAATCGTATAAAAAAAGGGCGAAAAATTAATTTCGCTCTTTTTTATGCATGACGTATTTTCTTTGAGACTAATTGTTGAGCAATCAAAACAATTAAACTGCAAAAGAAAATAAATAATAATATTAGGCCGCCTATATTGAACAATACGGTTGAATAACCTAACTGCTTTACATCTAAAAATGGATAAGGATAAAAGCCCACAAACGCACCTCTTATCAAAGTATATATACAATATGCAGATGGATAAATTAACCACGATGGAATGACTTTCCAACCTATCATTTGCTTATTGATGAATACAGTCCAATACACTACAAATGCAATTGGAACAACGGTATGCAATAATTGATCTAACCAATATTGTAAGCCTTGAGGATTCCATAAAGAACGCAGTATTAAATTATACACCAACCCAACGATTATAATATATACTACAATGGCAGATTGCACGGTAGGTTTTGAAAAAAACTTTTCTTTCGAAGCATTGACACCAAAAGCGATTACAGTAAAACAAATGGTTACCAATAGATTAGATTGTATGGTGAAGTAACTGAAAAAACGAACAATGGCTTCTAATAAAGATGTGGTTCTATTTTCTATAGAAAGATACAATTGACCAATCAATGCTAACCATCCAATAAAAGTGCCGGCAATAGCACTGAGTTTATTCATTGTATTCGGTTGATGATACATTTCGATAACAAGTATTTTTAAAAGTAAACGAACGCTATTATAACCTTTTATTGCATCTAATAAAAATGCTGTAAATCCATTTCAATTAATCTGTTTTCTTTTTCTTTTTAGATGCAGGCTTTTTAAACACTAAATCGTACGAATCGTTAATCATTTCTTTTAATTGAGCTGAATTTAATCTGCCATTAACCACAACCGTATTCCAATGCGTTTTATTCATGTGAAAGCCGGGCAAAACACTATCAGGATAAGTTTCCCGCCATTCTATCGCTTTCTCAGGATTGCATTTTACATTAAACTGTAAATCCTCAGTATCTAATGGTAACAATAGAAACACTTTGCCATTCACTTTAAAAACGAGCACCGTTTCGCCAAAAGGAAAACCTTCTGTAACAGAAGGTTTTCCAAGAACAAAGGTTCTTAATGATTCAATATCCATCATGGATTTATCTTAAAATGGTTACATCACCTCTTAATTGTAGTACCCTACCGGTAGTAAGTTCAAATTCAATCAAATATTTGTTTAAAACTCTCATAATCATTATTTTTTCAGA
>JBMOEQ010000434.1:0-1965 GCA_049314655.1 Ferruginibacter sp.
ATATTTACCGTTCCACCAGCGTTATTATTGAAAGTAGTAGTACCTACACCGGTACTTGGAAAAGTACCATAGAATTCAAATGTGCCGGTATTGGTAATGCTAACTGCAGTGGCATTTACAGAACCAACATACAATGCATAACCTGTATTAGTTGCAACAGACGTGGTTTTAAGAGTCATTGTACCACTGTTCGTTATATTATATTGGAGTGCATTGCTAGTACCACCGTTTGATAAATGAAGAACTCCGGTATATGTCCCTGAAATTGCCATATCTGTTGAAATAGTTCCCTGATTATCCAGCTTCAATATAGCATTACTGCTTGCAGTACTATTACCAAATGCAATTGCCGCTTTAGATGAAGTACCTGTGATGTTGATAGTACCTTTATTCGTTAATGTGGTGGTACTTCCTGCTGTAGAGGATGATATAATTACACCCACTGTAGCCGATGATGATTGAGTAAGGTTTAACGTTACTTCTGAATTTATGGTAAGGCTGGCTGAGTTAGCCGAGAAATTATTAACAGCAATAAGGCCGCTTGATACTGCTCCTGTATTAATACTTAATCCTGTACCTCCTATTATACCATTTGCACCTGAATTTACGGTGAATCCTATAAAACTAGTAGTAAACCCCATTGCTGTAAAGGCAATAGTGGCATCGCCAGTACCGCTAGCAAATGCAAGTGAACCAGAACTATAGGTAGTACCAACCGAAGAAGTAACAGAAAGGGTTGTACCCGTACCACCAGTTTTAGTGGATACCACCGTGTATGTATTCCCATTGTAGGTATAGGTTGCACCAACCGTTGCGGCAGCAGCTGTCGGCACTGTAAAATTAAATGAATAAGCGGTTGTTGCATTGGTATAGGTTGCATTATTCAAATCTATCTCCGGTGCATTTAATGGTGTGTTTGTATTATTAAACACGACTGGACCTCCTGAAGTGCCTGTAGTAGCACTATTGTTTATGTTCAAAGTGCCACTTCCAAAAAGCCCCCATGATACTGTAGGTACCACCGACGGGTTTTCAAAACGGATACAATAACCATTGGTGGTATATCCTGTAGCTGTAGCGTTGAGCGTGCCATTATTTGTTATTTTTCCACCCATAAACAGCAAGTTTGCATTGGTGGTGTTATTATTTCCGGCAGCGCTTGTAGTAAGCGAGCCCCCCGAAGCAATCACCAATTCGCCCTGAGTAGTTGCAGAAGTATTTCCCATAAAAACACGCCCTACAGCAGCTGTACCGCTCTGAATGGTACACGTGCCGGTGTTTATAAGAACGAGACTGGTGGCAACGGGGGTTGTGCTATTGCTACTGCCCGATTTATAAAACGAAATCTGCAACGATGACAATGCAGCAGTGGTGGCTTGAGATAAAGTAACAGAAGTACCAGTTCCAGGGTAAGTCTGAACTGTTGTACCGGGAGCAATTCCATAACCTGCCACATAGTCACCAACAGCAATATTTGCATTCGCGGCACCTAATGTTAGCGAAGTAGAACCAGATGAAGCAGTACCATTTGCATTAGTATGCACAGCATACCAGTTGGTAGAGCCCCAGTTGCCTGTGCCACCTTTCCAGATATGCGTGAAAGCCTGTGCACTCAGCGAGTTAATCATTGCGCTGCCCATCAGCACCATCAGGGTAATAAAGCTTATTGCCTTCACTTTAGAAATAGAATTTAGTAATCTTTTCGTTTTCATACGTTTATTTTTTAATAGTTGTCGTATGGAACTCGCATGTCAAATTTTCACTTGCATTCTTGGCTGAGCCAAGCGGGTGAATCTTTATGTTCATGCTCGTTTCATGATTAATTTTTAAGATTAATTTGAATTTTAGAGTATGTATCGGTTGCAAAAATAGATACATCCCTTATTAAAAAAAGGGACAAAAAAATAAATAATGGGGGTATAATGGGTAAAAATTAGTTGTTAGTTGGCAGTTGTTCTGCCCCCT
>JBMOEQ010000435.1:0-1964 GCA_049314655.1 Ferruginibacter sp.
AGAGATTGAAGAAAATCAAGTACAAGAAATTTCAGCCCGCTTTTTTGGCATCGGTGGCGTTAATGGTTGGTTTTATGCTAATTATTTATGGCGTATTCGAGGGTTAATAGATAAGTTGTTTGGAGGTGTCGGATTGCGTCGGGGGCGCAAAAGCGATGTGGATTTAAAACCCGGTGACGCTCTCGATTTCTGGAGAGTAATTTTAGCTGACCGCAAAAACCATCGATTGTTGCTTTTTGCAGAGATGAAATTACCTGGTGAAGCATGGTTGGAGTTTTCTATTGTACATTACCATAATCGTTATCTCTATAAACAAACAGCAACCTTCAGACCACGTGGTATCGCAGGTCGCAACTATTGGTACGCGATGTTGCCATTTCATTTTTTTATTTTCAGAAATATGATGAAACGAATTACGAAAACAACATAAATTAAATGCATAAAAAAACCGCTACAGCTTGTAGCGGTTTTTTGTATTTAATGCGAGGGTGGTTATTTCACTTCTTCTGCTTCTACATCTTGAACGTTACCATCATTACTGCCGTTTCCAGCATTGGCATTGTTATTGGCTCCACCAGCATTGGCTTCATTACCTTGACTATACATATGCTGACTTGCTTGCTCCCATAATGTGTTTATCTCAGCCATAGCGGCGTCGATACCTGCGAAATCTCTAGCAGCATGGGCTGCTTTTAATTTGCCTAAGATGGTCTCAATTTGCCCTTTAGCATCGGCCGGTACTTTTTCGCCATATTCTTTTAACTGCTTTTCAGTTTGGAATATCATTTGGTCGGCTCCATTTAGCTTTTCTGCTTCTTCTTTTGCTTTCTTGTCTGAATCTGCATTCGCAGCAGCTTCGGCTTTCATTCGTTTTATTTCATCATCACTCAATCCAGTCGACGATTCAATGCGAATTTTCTGTTCTTTGTTCGTTCCTTTGTCCTTTGCGCTTACATGAATAATACCATTAGCATCAATGTCGAAGGTAACCTCTACTTGAGGCACACCGCGTGGTGCTGGTGGAATTCCATCCAAATGGAAACGACCAAGCGTACGGTTATCTTTAGCCATAGCTCGTTCACCTTGCAATACATGGATTTCCACGCTTGGTTGGCTATCTACTGCGGTTGAAAAAGTCTCTGATTTTTTAGTAGGTATGGTTGTGTTTGCATCTATTAATTTGGTGAATACATTACCCATGGTTTCAATTCCTAAACTCAAAGGCGTAACATCCAACAATAATACATCTTTAACTTCACCGGTTAATACTCCGCCTTGTATGGCAGCACCTAAAGCTACTACTTCATCCGGGTTTACACCTTTGCTTGGAACTTTACCAAAGAACTTCTCAACGGCTTCCTGAATTGCGGGGATACGAGTTGAACCTCCGACCAAGATAATATCATCAATATCGCTAGTGCTTAATCCAGCATTTTTTAAGGCCGACTTACACGGATCTATTGTTCTGCGAATTAGATCATCACACATTTGTTCAAATTTAGCTTTGCTCAGCGTACGAACCAAGTGCTTCGGAATGCCATCTACAGGCATTATATAAGGTAAGTTTATTTCCGCATTGGTGCTTGACGACAATTCGATTTTCGCTTTTTCTGCAGCTTCTTTTAAACGTTGCAATGCCATTGGGTCTTTGCTTAAATCTAAGCCTCCGTTCTCGTCTTTAAATTCAGCAACCAGCCAGTCTATAATTTTTTGGTCAAAATCATCTCCACCTAAGTGGGTGTCTCCATCTGTACTTTTTACTTCGAAAACGCCATCACCCAATTCCAATACCGATACATCATGCGTTCCTCCACCACAGTCGAAAACGACAATTTTCATGTCTTTCCCTTTCTTATCCATACCATAAGCCAATGCTGCTGCTGTAGGCTCATTAATGATACGTTTTACGGTTAAACCAGCAATTTCACCTGCTTCTTTGGTGGCATTACGTTGTGCGTCATTAA
>JBMOEQ010000436.1:0-1963 GCA_049314655.1 Ferruginibacter sp.
TAGGTTATTTAAAACATCATAAGCATAAGAATAACCTGTTTTGCTTGTAGTGTTTCCGTTGTTGTCGAAATTAAAAGATGTGCTTCCCGCGTTTAAAATACGATTGGCGTTATTGTAGGTATAGTTGGTGGTTTTGCTTGGCAAGGCAGGATAGTTTGTGTATTGTTCAATAATGCTTTCCTGTGTATGGTTGCCAAGAGGGTCGAGTGCAAAATTGTATTCGGCAATAGTTGTTCCGCTGCCATTGTTTCGTTTAGTGCTTAAGGCCGTGGGTCGTCCTGCATTATCATATGTGTAAGTGGTTTTTACATTATTCGGATAAACCATATAATCTAATTGCCCATCGGGGCGATAGTAATAGTTTGTTGTCTGGCTATTCCAGTCAGTAACAGACTTCAGCTTATTAACAGCATCGTAAGTGTATGTGACAGTTTTATTGCCAGGATAAGTCATGGCAAGGATATTTCCTACATTATCAAAAGTATAGGAAACACTGTTACCATCATAAGCAACACTGTTAACTCTGTTTAATCCATCGTAACCGTAATTTATTGATTTGCCACTTTTGGTAATGGTAGCTAAGTTGCCGTTTGTAAGATAAGAATAACTTGCATACCCATCACTGGTAATTTTGCCGGCATTATCGTAAGAATAACTCAATGTGTTACCATTAGGATTTTGGAATGTTTTCAACGAACCATCGTAGTTGTAAGTATATGTTTTTGTAGCACCCTGAAATGATTCTGTAAGTAACCAGTCCGTTACCTGATCATAACTGAAAGCAGTAGCATACCCTTTGGCGTTGGTTATGTTTGTGAGGTTGTCGTTTTGGTCGTACGCATAACTTGTATTGTTATTCAAAGCATCTTTTTCCGATAAAAGATTATCATTATTATCGTATGTATAAGACGTAGTTTGCCCGCTGAAATTGGTAGCGTTGGTCATACGGCTTGCAGCATCGTAGTTCATGCTTGCTGTTAAACCTAAAGAAGAAATACTCCATAGCTGTTATAACCAAAATTAACAGTTACACCCAAAGGATTGGTAATGCTGGTTGGCTGTCCGTAACTGTTGTTTGTAATGTTGGTTTCAAAATTCAGGGCATCTTTAATTTTAGTCAGATTCCCATTTGTATAATAGTAATAGGTAGTTTTATTATTGGCATTGGTATGCTGAGTTACGTCAGTATAAGAGTTGTACTGGAATGTTTCAGTAGTTGTAATGCCGCTACCTGATGTTGTAATTTGAGTAACATTCCCTTCGCTGCTATATGTTGGTGTTACGGTTACGTTATTTAAGCTATTGATAATGCTCGAAGGAAGCGTTGGATGGGTTGAATTGTTGAAAGAAGAACTGATATTTACTGCATTATTGCCATCAGTTTTAGTAATATTGCCTTTCTTGTTAATTTCATAATTTGTGGTAATGGTCTGGCCATTTTGCTGAGGAACTGTTACGGTTGATTTATAATAATTATTGTTTCCTGATACATAGTTCGGATTATGGGAAATTGTAGTCGGGCTGTTGTTATTATATTTGCTACTCGTTAACTTACGTTGTTGGTAAAGGTTGTTAATTATGTTACCTTTTGGCAATTGGATTGATTTTAATAATCCACTTTCGGCAGAAGAAGTGCCATAAATGTATGTGGTATTTTGTCCTTTTGCATCTGTAAAAACAGTGAGTTGCCCATTGGTATAATTAAATTGTATATTTCTACCTAACGGATCTGAAACGGAAGCGATTAAATTTGTTCCTGAAAGATAGGAGAATTGCAATGTTCTGCCAGAAGGATCTGTTACTGATGATATCTTTCTGGTATTGTTTAAGCCCTGAGAATAACTCAGGATAATTGTATTGTTGTTTCTATCTTTTATTGAAGTTAACACAAATGCTAAATCATTACTGCCAAGTTTTTGGAAAGTATAAATAACCTGCGATTTTGTCTTAAATTCATACTTTG
>JBMOEQ010000437.1:0-1958 GCA_049314655.1 Ferruginibacter sp.
GATTGCAATAGAAAATTTACGCATCATACCATTAAAATGAAAAACTCCTGGTTTCAAAGTTATTAATACATCATACTGAACATCAGTTTAGTATAAACTTTCAAAAACAGGTAGTTTTGTTAGGAAGGTGCAAATTTACAAATTCTTGCCCAATTAAACAGGGTTGAACAATTATTGATGAAAGCGGTTATCCAATATTAGTAAATTTTAACGTTAATTTGTTGGGGAAATGGTTGTGAGTTTAGTTGTTGAGGCGTTGAAGGGTTGAGGCGTCGAGGCGTTGAAGGGTTGAGGCGTCGAGGCGTTGAGGGGTTGAGGCGTTGAGATGCTTCCCGTTCAATGTACAATTTTTCGCGTTCAAAGGTTCAAAGTTCAATAGCATAACGGCACCTGGAACCCGGCACTTGGAACCCAACACCATAGAGATCAAACCACAACACAACCTATCCACAATTAATAAAACCAAGCAACTAAAATAAAACATGAAATCTTATCAATTCATTGTCTTTTTCAGCATTGTCCTACTAATTTACAGTCTGGTAAACTATTACATTTATATTCGCGGGATGCAGGCTTTGCCCGTTGGCATGGCATTCAGGAAATGGTATCCCTGGATTTTTCTGTTTGTGGGAGCATCGTATGTTATTGGCCGTGTTCTTGAACGTATTTGGATTTCGCCATTGAGCAGCTTTTTCACCTTTGTCGGTTCGTTTTGGCTGGCGGTTATGGTTTATTTACTAATGGCAGTTCTGGTTATTGATATTGTACGTTTAGTTTTATTTTTTCTGCCAAAGCCAACTTTTTATACTGCTAATTTTGTTCAGATAAAAACTGTACTCTTCATGTCTGTGTCGGGTATAGTAGGCCTTGTTGTGCTGATTGGGCATATAAACGCAATGACCCCTCGTGTAAAACGGCTCGATATTTACATTGATAAGAAAGCCGGTGAGATGAAAACCCTACATATTGCAGCCGCTTCTGATATTCACCTTGGTACTTTGGTTGGGCCAAGGCGCACGGCAAAGTTGGTAAGGATGCTTAATGAATGCAATGCCGATATGATACTTTTTGCCGGCGATATTGTTGATGAAGATCTTGCGCCCGTCATCCGGTATGACCTTGGACGATCATTATTAAAATTGAAGGCTCCATTAGGTATTTATGCCATTACTGGCAACCACGAATACATTGGGGGCGCTGACTCGGCAGTAAAATATCTGGAAAATCATGGCATTAAAATGTTGCGCGACACAGCATTCAAAATTAATGATAGCTTTTACATTGCTGGAAGAAATGACCGGGATTCAAAGCGGTTCAGCGGCAAGGAGCGAAAAGCATTAAGCAATTTGCTTCAAGGTATTGACCTAACGTATCCTTTAATCATAATGGATCACCAACCTTTTAATTTGCAGCAGGTTGCAGATGCTGGTGTTGATTTTCAACTTTCGGGGCATACGCACCACGGGCAATTATGGCCGTTTAATTATATAACCGACGCCATTTACGAAGTTAGCTGGGGGTACAAACAAAAAGGCAACTCCCATTTTTATGTATCGAGCGGATATGGTGGCTGGGGACCACCGGTAAGAACCGGGAACAGGCCAGAGATTTTGGATATTTATGTGACTTTTAGGCAGTAATGGTTATTGGTTAATGGAAAATAGTTAATGGAAAATGGTTAATGGAAAATAGTTGGTGGGAAATAGATAATGAGAAATGGTGATTGAAAATAGTAATTGGAAAATGGGTATAGGAAAAAGGAATTGGTAGTTAGAATTCCAGAATTTGAGTGTTGAGATTATCACCACATTGATGTCAAATATTTACTTGAATGACTTGCATAAAAAGGATCGAATACCAGTTAATAGACAAAAATATTGCATTATGGATTTAGAAACATGTATCATAAACTCACCGGTTGGGGTTATAGAAATATCGGGTAGTGAAGATGGCATACG
>JBMOEQ010000438.1:0-1954 GCA_049314655.1 Ferruginibacter sp.
TGATTACCGACCCTAATGCTTCTTGTGGTTCATTGCGTGTAAATCCGGGTGCTACTCTAACAGTGGCTCCGGGGGTTAACCTACGCATTAACGGCAATTAAAATAGTATTCAGCTAAAGGGTTATTATCCGATTGCTATTTCAACGCCTTCTTTACTCAAATTTTTGGGTGAAGAAGGCGTTTTTGTTTGATATCTAAAATTTTTAACCAATTTGTTTAATTTATTAGGCGTATTAATTAAACAATATGTCAAAATAGCTGTTCTTTTTATACCTCCGGGTTGGAGGAAACAAATTTCAAACTATGATTACAGCAGCAATACAAGAATCAAAAATTTTACCTGGTCGTCAAATTCGCTTTCAGGCAGAGGAAATGGGGGATGAGCATATATCTACCAGTATTGACACGCCATTGAGGGCAGATGCATTTGTATTAAGTGATGAGGAAAAAATTGAGCGCATCGAAAAGCACATGGAAGCAATTCTCGATACTTTGGGATTGGATTTAACTGACGATAGCTTAAAGGGCACACCTTATCGAATTGCGAAAATGTACATCCGCGAAATTTTTCAAGGATTAAATCCGGCGAATAAGCCTAAGATGGCGTTGTTTGAAAACAAGTACAAATACAATGAAATGTTGGTGGAGAAGAACATCTCTTTTTACAGCAATTGCGAGCATCATTTTGTGCCAATCATTGGTAGAGCACATGTGGCATATATCAGTAATGGTAAAGTAATTGGCTTAAGCAAATTAAATCGATTGGTAGAGTATTTTGCAAAACGTCCTCAAGTGCAAGAACGTTTAACCGTGCAAATTGGTAAAGAATTGGAACAAGTTTTAGATACAGCTCATGTAGCTGTATTGATTGAAGCTAAACATTTATGCGTATCTAGTCGTGGGGTAGAAGACGATGCCTCTTCAACCGTTACTGCATACTACAGTGGCAAGTTTCAAGAAGAGGTTACTCGACAAGAGTTTCTTAATTACATCAGCTTGAATAATAATTTATAATACAAGCAAACGATACTTTATTAGACTATCCTATCTGGAATGCCAACTATTTCTGTCCACATTTACTCCCGCTCTTTGTAACGGGAGTTTTATTTAAGAACGATTGAATCAGCTTTCATAACAATTGCTGATTCAATCGTTTTTACTTAATCTATTTACATTTTACAATTTTCGAATACCCTTACTGGTTATATTGTAAAAAGCTACCAATTTTTTCTTGTAGTTGTTCGGTTTCAGTTAAGAAACCGTCGTGCCCATAAGCACTGTATATTAATTCAAATCGGGCATCTGGTATATGTTCAAACAAAAAACGTTGGTCATCGGCAGGGAATAGAATATCGGTATGCAATCCAATAATCAAGGTGCGTGCTTCAATGTGTTGTAATGCTTCTGCGGCAGATGTACGATTTCGGCCAACATCATGAGCGTCCATTGCTTTACTTAAAACATCGTAACTAAATGCGTTGAATCGTTGCGCCAGTTTTTCGCCTTGATACCTTTGATACGTTACCGCTTTTGGCAATTGCGCCAAATTACGTTGTTCATCTTGTTGCGTTTGTTGGTAGGTATCAAAGTGTCGATAGCTGAGTAATGCAATGGCTCGGGCCACTTTCATACCTTCAATACCAGCTTGTGGATCTTCCTTTTCCCAAGTAGGATCTGTACGGATGGCCATGCGTTGTGTTTCGTTAAAAGCGATGCCCCAAGGCGAATGTTGTGCATTGGTAGCAATAGCCACTAGATGCGAAAATAATTGTGGTTGTATGATGGCCCACTCAAGCAATTGTTGTCCGCCCAATGATCCACCAATACCTAAATAAATTTCTTCTATGCCAAGTGATTGTCGAAGCAATTCGTGCACTGTTACCATATCGCGAATAGTGATGTGCGGAAATTTATGGAAGTAAGGTGTTTTTGTTTGCGGATTGATTGAAAGTGG
>JBMOEQ010000439.1:0-1937 GCA_049314655.1 Ferruginibacter sp.
TTGCACCATAAAATCACTTTCAAACCTGTCGGGTGCGCCAACTTCGTCTTCGGTATATGGTATAAAATGATTAACAATGCTCCATTTTTTATTGTTCCATTCTAAATTATTGGCACTGGCAGTTAGGTTACTTCCATTAAATAGCATCCATATTAAACAATCACTTTTAAATTCATTGGTTAATGGTTCGATAGGTTGTAAAAACTGGTCACGGTCGTTTAACCAAGTTGGTTTTATTATTCTTCTTACTGTATAAACTATCGCAGCTTGCCAAAGATTTTCTGGATTTATAAAATATCCACGAGCACTACCATAACCAGATGAAAACATTACTGTTTGAATACTTGCATGCTGTAAATCATTACCACCACTTAACATATACCCAATAGCTCCATCTGACCATTTTGTTCCTCTTAAATCTTTTGTTGCAGTAGCAGGAGTTATTGCGTTTTTAAGTGGGACAATATCTTGTTTATTTGTTTTTGGTCTTTGAATCCAATTAGTTAAAAGTTCATCATTCGGCAAATTATAGAAAGTTTTTTCACCTATTGGATTTGCCTTTTTATCTAAAACATCAGTAGTTATAGTGCTTATTTGAGATTGCTTCGTTCCTCGCAATGACGTTTTATTAGTTTTCCAAACTAAGAAACCTATTGGAAAACTACCTTTCAATCCATCAAACGATTTACTATCTACAACAAATCCGCCTTGATATTTAGCATTCCAAATCTTTCTAAAATCTTCTAAAGTTGGAGCATTAACATATTTCAATGTGCTAAACATTGCTAAGGTTGCATTTGGGATTTCCAATGCAACTCTTGCTACAAATTGAGTATAAAGTTCGTTACTTGCTTTTCCATAATCACTCATTGCAGCAGTAGCAACTTTTGTTTTTGAAACTCCTGCCTTATTTTCACCTCCAGCAAAAGTATCACCGCTTGTCGCCTCAGCATAAGGCGGATTGATCAATACCAAAATCTTTTTATTGTTGGTTATTGCATCTCTTAATCCTTGCGGTATTTTATTGGTTAAGTTGTAATCTATTTGTCCAAAATCAGTAATGTCATCATTCAAAAAATCGTATTGAAACTTAACTGCACCCACACAAGTTTTGGTGGCTTTCATTACATCTATATCGGCACTATCTAGCGTGCTCATGTATATATTTCGTGGGTTGCTATGCTTTACTTCTAAGTTTCCTACTCCGCAGCACATGTCCCAAACAGTATAATCTTTTTGCCAGTTTTTACCCAAAGTTTCAGCTAATTTATCATAGGCTTTGTCCACCACATTTAAGGGAGTGTAAAATGCTCCTTTAAAACTGCGTTCGTCTATCGGTATTAAGCTATCTCTGCGTTCTAACAAGTAATTTCGGTATTCGGCTTTGGGTGGTTTATGGTAAATGGCCCAAAACTGTCGGTAGCCTTCCTTATTGTTTAGTTCATACACTTTGCCACCTAATAAAAATACAGGCGCATTGTTTTTGTGCATTAAAGCAGCTGTTAAATTATCGTGGGTTGAGTTTGTTCCATCGTGCATAATGTCGGCAAAAAACAGCAACGCATAATCCTCTTCGGCTACTCCTTGTATTTCGCGCCCTATCATATTTACCCATTTATCAAACACTTGTTTTAAGTTATCGGGCGTAATTTGGGTACGTATAATATCGCCACTTTTAATGGCATTTTTTATGGTGCTTATAAATTCATCTTCGTGGGTTTCTATTTTAAAACTTACAAAGTGAGTGCCTATATGTGCCGAAACTGCATCTAACGCTTCTTGAGTATATCCGCTTGCACTTTTACCCCATTTAATGGTTTGTTTTTCTAGGAAAGGAATTACATCGGCACTTTTCATAATGGCGGCCTTTTGGGTATCTATCACCGCTAAAAAAGGAGGCACTTCATCGCCTTTGTTCAAAGCTTGTTGCACATAAT
>JBMOEQ010000440.1:0-1909 GCA_049314655.1 Ferruginibacter sp.
CTACTGGTGGTAGTTATAATCCTCTAAATAATGCTACAGCCACTGCACATCCAGCCTTGGCCCCTTACTGGGAAGATTTGCAAGGAAGTTTAGCTAATAATGCCTGGTATCAAACTACTGGAGTAGCTCCTAATAGAGTGTTTACATTTGAATGGAAAGATTGGGGAGTATATACATTTGCGGCACCTGCTAGTTTTTCAATGCAGGTTAAAGTATATGAATTGAATGGAAAAATTGAATACATTTACAACAAGTTATCTGGTACGCAGAGTGATTTAGCTTCTATTGGTATTACCAATACCTCAGCAGTTTTTTTGGGATTAAACAATACAAGCACTACACCAACGGCTAGTACTGCCACTTCTATTATTACAACTGCTGGCGTTCCAGACAATAATCAAGTATACACTTTTACACCTCCTACAGCGAATGCTTCACCATCGGCACTTAATTTCACTGCTGTAACTGGAACCTCAATGACATTAAATTGGACTGATAACGCTACAAACGAAAGTTATTACGCTGTTCAACGCTCATCAGATGGTGGGTTAAATTATACAACATTAGCTACTCTTGCTGCAAACACCATTACCTATAATGCAACCAACTTATTACCTGGACAAACCTATACGTTTAAAGTAATTTCTGGAACTGAAGGAAATATGGATAGTTATGTTGTTGCCTCACAAGTAACAAATGCTCCCGGTGCAATTGTATCAACAGGTGTTGGTGGGAATTGGAAAAATCCATTAACTTGGGTTGGAGGTATAGTTCCTACAGTTGCTGACTCTGTAATTATTAGTGATGGCGCAACGGTTGTAATTGATACAACTGCAGGTGCTTGTTATGCATTGGTAGTTGGCCAAGGATTTTCTGGTATTTTACAATATAGAGCTACACCTGCTGCAACATTAAATGTTTCACATTCGGTATATATAAATGCTGGAGGAAGTTTTACTGCAGGGACTGGTATATTAACTACACATACTTTAACGGTTGGAGTATCTGCAACAACACCTTCTCCTGGAAATATTGTGAATAATGGAACACTTGACTTTTCTGGAACTGCAGGTGCTAATATTACTTTTTTTGGAAACGTAAATGGTTCCATTAGTGGAGCTGGTACATATGATTTCAAACGCATTACGCTAAATAAAGGTAGTGTTTCTGTTAACAGACCTACACTTACTATAAATACACCATTTACAACAGAGGGTGCAAGTGCTGTTGGTATGATACTAACACATACTGCCGGTGTTTTACAAATTGCAGGTTCATTTACCCAAACATGTGTACTTTATAATTCTACTGCTGGAACAATTCCGTTACTTGGTGGTATATGGTTAAACAATCCTAACTTTACGGTAACTGCTCAAAACGGTAACATGACCAATAGTGGTTTATTGCGCATATCTCAAGGTACTTATAATATCAGTACACTCGCAACTGCTGTTTTAAACTTTAGTGCAGGCTCTGAACTATGGGTTGAAGGTGGTGTACTAAACCATGCTGCTCGTATTTTAACTAGTAGTGCAATTACCTTTACTCAATCAGGTGGTGTAATTAATGTTGCTACTGTTGGTAATAGTACTTCAAACTCGGCATCATTTGGAATAACCAGTACTGCTTCAACCATTAATTGGACTGGTGGAAAAGTTGTGTTAAACCAACGTAGTACCGGTACCACTATAGCTGATTATAACGTTCTATCATCAATTGGTACGTTTAATGGAACATTACAAATAGGTAGTGCTGCAACTGCAACAAATTTTGATTTCCGCATCAATGGAAATACCCCAAACATCATTATAGATAGTACAACCAATAATAAATCGGCATTGTTACGTTTGCAAACCAATATACTTGGTAAAATATACGTTCCTGTTGGGTGTAAACTTAACTTAAATGG
>JBMOEQ010000441.1:0-1903 GCA_049314655.1 Ferruginibacter sp.
CAGGTGGTTTTAATAAATCGCGATTATTTTTTATCCAATCGTGGAGATTAAATGGGGCAGCAATAGGCATGGTGCGTAATTTGGTATAAACAAATTTATTGTTTTTAAACACACCATGAGCACAAGTAAAAAAGATAAGCATCCGAATCATTATAAATCAATCGAATGCTTAGCTAAAATTACCATTTAATACTTTCAACTATTTCTTTTACAATACGTGGAAGGCGCACACGATCTTCTCTAAACAAATTTACACCCACATAAATAATTTCAGTTGCATCGGCATACCAAAAATGTCGTTGCTCCATTTGTTGTAGAAATAGATGGGAAGTAGTTTTAAACACCTTGCCTCCTATAATAGAATCGCGTAACGGATTTTGTTGAAGATTAATGGCTTTATTCAGTTGCACGCTATATTGAACAACTTGATCGATAGTTAAATTGCCATCATTAGGAGTACGGATAATTTGCACCACTTCGTTAGAACCATTATTGTCTGCTTTAATTAATACTAAACGATTAGTAGATTGTGCTTTGCTTTTAAAAACAGCGTTGAGTCGATCTAACTTGTAATCCCATTCCCAAGGATATTTCAATTTAACTTTGGGCGGTTGAGTTTTGAGCGATTTCCATTTCTGAACATTTCGGGGTGCATAATAATCATCCATTAATGGTACCAACCATTGCAATGCACGTTTAACGGTAGAAAAAGTTTGCTTTTGTGTATTGCCCATTAATAAACTCGCTTCTACAGAAGTGGCTATTGCAGTGCCCCGCGTGTCATTATTATGCCAAGTTTTAGGAACAATCATGGCAATAACCTGACCATCTTTTATTAAATGATGCCTATATAAGCCATCGGTAAATCCTTCAGGAATAGTATCCATAGTAACGCCTTGTGGCAATTGGATAGATTGCGCAAATGTTTTACTCAACAACAAAAACAGTATTACAAAAATTGCACTAAAGTTTTTCATGGTTTTAGATTTTTGTGGCCTTATTGTTTTACAATTTCTACTCTCCGATTCAACTGCTTGCCTGCATCAGTTTCATTTGTAGAAACCGGACATAAAGAAGCAACGCCATCAGACAATAATCGATCGGCTGCAATTTTACCTTTTGATACGAGATAGTCTTTTACAGATTTTGCTCTATCTTTTGACAATACCAAATTTTTGGCAAAAACACCGGTATTGTCGGTATGGCCAACCACAATAATTTTAACTACAGGGTTTGCTGTGAGGTAATCAATTACTACTTGTAAAGCAGTTGCCGACTCGGGTTTAATGGTTGCTTTATTCACATCAAATAAAATACCGTATAAAGCAATTTTTCCATTGGCATCAATTTCTTCACTCATGTTTACTTCAACATCTTGCTTCATGGATTCTTCTTCAATGATAAACAATTCGAAACCTCTATCATCGCTATCCACCGCATTATCTATTTGGAAATAAATGTTTTTGCCCTCTTGTTTCATTTTAAAAAAAACTTTGTTGAGGGCCAATGATTCGCCTTTTGCTTTCACTACAGCATTGTGGTAATTGGCAAGAATTTGTTTGCCACTAAAAATCCTTGTTTCGGTTGGATCTTTATCATAGGAAATTTTGTAAAACTTACCACTTACCTCTTTGTATTCTCTTTTATCTTTTAAATTAATAAAGGAAAATTTATAGGTATTGAATTCACTTTTTTCGCAATTGCTAATATAAAAACCAGGCATACGTGTCATATACTTTGGCTCTACATTTTCGCACCCAGGTTTATCTTTTTGAGCAAATACGACCATTTGCGTTGCTAGCAAACAAACAAACATTACATGTTTCATAATTGTATTTTTTATTTCCATTTTATGGCTTCTTGATTAAATACTTTTCCGGTTATTTCACTGCTTGGGCCAGCT
>JBMOEQ010000442.1:0-1897 GCA_049314655.1 Ferruginibacter sp.
GCCGAAATCATTGGTGTAAAAATATTTTCATTAGAAAAAACTATCGGCATTGAGCCTCTCAATATTCATTTGTTGGGCAATGAACTTTCTTTGAATTTAACAGCAGGCGTTTTGTTGTGGCCGGTGGTGTTTATTATGACCGATTTAATCAATGAATATTACGGACAAAAAGGGGTGAAGCTGCTTTCTTACCTCACCGCTTTTTTAATTGTATTTGCGTTTATTGTTTTCTATGGTGCAATGGCTTTAACTCCGGCCGATTTTTTTATCAGCAGTAAAACCGGTTCGGGTGTGCCGGATATGGAAAAAGCATATCAATCGGTACTCGGACAAGGCGGCAGAATCATCATTGGATCTTTAGCCGCGTTTATTATTAGTCAGCTTGTAGATGTGTATGCTTTTCATAAAATTAAAGCTGCTACCGGAGAAAAACGATTGTGGCTTCGTGCTACAGGATCTACATTAATTAGTCAGTTTATTGATAGTTACGTTGTATTATTCATTGCTTTTTACATTGGCAGCAGGTTCGGTGCAAGTGAGGGCGATTTTAAATGGTCATTCACATTATTTCTTGCTGTGGGCACCATCAATTATATCTATAAATCAGTAGTAGCTTTACTTTTAACCCCCGTTTTGTACATCGTTCATGAATGGATTGAAAAATATTTAGGTAAAGAAACCGCAGCGGAGATGAAGGCGGAGGCGATGAATAGCTAGACATATTGGTTTAGAGGTTTAGGAGTTTAGTAGTTTAGGGGTTGAACAGTAGTTGAACGGTAGATGAACTATTGTTTAACAGTTGCTAAATTCATTCTCCGAGCTTGATTTCTTCCATTTAAAATTCAAAATTCAACATCCAACATTTCCCTTTGCGCCTTAGCTACTTTGCAGCTTTGCGTGAAATAATTTTAGGGTTTAGTTGAATTATTCTCCCGAGATGGGCTTTTCCATTAAAAATTCAACATTTAACATCCAACAATTCTCTTTGCGCCTTGTCTACATTTGCAGCTTTGCGTGAAATCGTTTAGAAGTTTAGGGTTTAGAGTTTAGGGGTTGAACAGTTGTTGAACGGTAGATGAACTATAGTTTAACAATTGCTAATTTCATTTTCCAAGATGGGTATTCCCATTCAAAATTCAACATTTAACATTCAACATTGATCTTTTCTGCTTTTCGTGAAAAAAAATCAACATTCAACACTTAACATTTAACATTCTATGAATGCTTTGCGTGAAAAAAATCCAATCCCCAAAATATGCCATGCCCATTCACTAAAAAAGCAAAAACATACCATTTTTCGCATTTTCACTAACATTTGCTTTTAAAAAATACCCCTTTAATGGTATTGTTTGCTATGCTTAAGGCTTGTAAATTTGTTTTATCAAGTTTTTGATCCTTACCCTTAGTATTAAATCGGAGCAGGTGGCTCCGATTTTTTAATTTTAACTAATTTTCAATCACATAGGATTTTGCATTAAATGCTATTAATCACTATAAATATTATCCACTGAAACTTCCTTGAATTAAGCAGTTTTGTTGCTGATTAATTATCCTGTTTATATTTAAACTCAACAAAATAATATTGAATTTTATCTTTATATCACGAATAATCAAAATTTTTTGATATTTTTAAACAGTTTAAACAATTTGATTAAAATAAACAATCATGAATAAGTTCATTTCATTCTTTGTTAGTGTCTTCTTTATTAGCTTAACCAATGCTCAAAATGTAGGTATAGGAACAACTACACCAGCGGCTAGATTAGATGTAAAGACAAGCTCAAATTATGTTGGTCAATTTAATGGAACCGCCCCAATGTATATGGGTATTTTTGAAGGCGATGTGTACAGAGGCTATTGGGGCTCTTACTCCGGTAGTTTAGAAGATATTGATTTT
>JBMOEQ010000443.1:0-1893 GCA_049314655.1 Ferruginibacter sp.
GATTATTGGCAGCAGGACGATTATTGGCCCCATCCCAATACAATTTACCTTGAGGTGCGTTGTAAGAATCCATTTGATTGTACACCACATCTAATATTACCGCAATACCATTACGATGTAAAGTATCGATGAGTTCTTTGAGTTTATTTTTTGTACCATACGCTTTATCCGGTGCAAAATAAAATATAGGATTATAACCCCAACTTTCATTTCCACTGAATTCTTGTAAAGGCATAAACTCAATTGCATTTATTCCTAATTGCTTGAAATATTTGATGGAGTCGATGATAGTTTGGTAATCTTTTTTAGCACTAAAATCTCTAACCAACAATTCGTACACCATCAAATTGCGTTTATCGGGCTTGGTGAAATTAGGTACTGCCCAATTGTATTGTGGACCACAAATTTGTAATACACTTACATAACTATTTCTACTAGCAACTACATTAGGATTAGTTGGGTATGGCTTTAATGCTGGATAAGTTGAAGTAGGAATAAACTGATCATTAAACGGATCTAGAATTTTCTCAGTGTGTGGATCGGCAACATAAATATTGTTATCTACGATATATTGATACGCATATTCTGTACCGGGCGTTAAGTTTTTAACTGTAATCCAATAGTAATTACCATCTGTAGTTTTGAACATTTGATATTGTGTTTGCGGCAACCAGTTGCTTCCGGGGAAATCGCCTATCACCATACAATTGCTTTTGTTGGGTGCAAAAAGCACTAAGGTTACTGAATCGCTACAGTTGTAATAATTAACCCCTTGTTTTACACCGGCCGGCAAATCTCTCACTATCGTTACGGGTGATACGAAAAACTTAACTGTATCGGTTGTAACAGATGCCCCATTGGTAAGTTCGGCTACTAACTCTTGGTTACCACTTGATGCAATAGTAGGTGAACCGGAAATGGTTGCAACATTAGCAAGCGGACCTGTTACTAAACTACCATTGTAAAACAATTTTAGAGAACCGGTATTATTACTAGCCACTGCAGTAGCAGCTACTTGTTGCCCTACGGTTGCCGTAATGGGCTCTGTAAATGGCGCAAAACGCGGTTCACGGAAAGGTTGATTAAAGCGCACGGCATTTGCTCCCACCGGATAAATAGGAATATACATATCGCTATTATCACTATTGGCTTGCTTTATTACAGCAGCAGCATTGGCATTCGCCGATCTAAACAGTATAGATATTTTTTGAATGGTTTCCCCAGCAGGTACACCATAAAAACTGCGCACATTGGTAATGGTATATTGGTACTTGTTATTGCCCAATGATACCGCTTTTAAAGCCGGCGTTGTACCGCCCCATGCACCACCTGTGGCACCATTTACATACAACCACTGAGATCCACCATTATTGCTTAAGTTTGTGGTAACCCCGGTATGTACATACACTTCCGAAGGCGTTGCATAATTAAACAAACCCCTGTTTCCCTTTGAACAATCAACCGTAACAACTACAGTTGAATTTTCGGTAGGAAACTCCGGCGTCCATGTTAATAATTGAGCTTGGGATACAATACTACCCAACAGTATACTGATTGAAAGAAAAATCTTCCTCATATGGCTATGTTTAATGTGTAAATTAAACACATTATTGCAAACCACAAAGAAATATTAACAAGGATTAGTATTTATATTGGTTAAACAGAGGGTATAGTAAAAGGAACTGTTTCACCTACATCAACCCACAGTTCCATAAATCTTCAACAAGCCGGATAGAGAATAATTGGGATGCAAATTTTAAATATTTGAAAATCTATTGGTTATGTACGATTAATGCTTGATTAACGATTATTGACACTATAAACCAAATTGCCATTGGAGTAAGTGTATTGAACCTTTGCCTGGAGAATTTTTTCGGGTGCGCATTGTATTAA
>JBMOEQ010000444.1:0-1877 GCA_049314655.1 Ferruginibacter sp.
AACAGGAGTTAGCTGCTTTAGTGCAAGTTCGGTATCTCCCTCGCCAATTTTTACTACCAATTCTTTAAAAGATTGATGTGCAGAAGCTTCGGGCGTAGCAATGAACCTACTGCCCATTTGTACGCCCGATGCACCCAATGCCATAACCGCAAACATTTGCCTGCCGGTAGCAATACCTCCTGCTGCAATTACTGGTATTGAAACCTTGTCACATACAGCCGGAATTAATACTAAAGTTGTAGTTTCCTCTCTTCCATTATGTCCACCGGCTTCAAAACCTTCAGCAACAACAGCATCACAACCTGCCTCTTGGGCTTTTAGTGCAAATTTGCTGCTACTCACCACATGAACAACGGTTATGCCGGCAGCTTTTAAGGTATTCGTCCAGGTTTTAGGATTACCCGCAGAAGTAAAAACAATGGGCACCTTTTCTTCTATAATAGTTTGTATATGTTCGTTAATATTAGGGTACAATAAAGGTACATTTACGGCAAATGGCTTAGAGGTAGCTTGTTTACATTTTCTAATTTGATCCTTTAATACATCGGGATACATACTACCGCTACCAATAATGCCCAATCCGCCGGCATTACTTACTGCAGCTGCCAACTCCCATCCACTAGCCCAAATCATTCCGGCCTGAATGATGGGATACTCAATATTAAACAAACGGGTAATTGAATTGGAGAAGGGTGTTAAAGGCATAACAATCATTAATTTAAGTACCCTTAAAATTAAGTGTAATTATTAAAGTTCTATAAATTGAAAATGATAATTCGGCAAATCTCTACCCTAAATCAATATCAATATTATCACCAATATTAAGGGAACGGGTTTCTCCTTTTATTCCGGTATCACTGCCAATCAAAGAATCGTGTAGTACTACATCAAATAATTTTGAAAACGAACCAATGATAGAATCCTTTACTATGGTATAGTTGAGGAGTGTATTTTCTCCAATAGTAACATTTGGACCAATAACCGAATTTTTAATTTCACAACCTTCGCCGATACTTACGGGCGGAATAATGATGGTATTCTCAAATTTCTCTGCTCCGGCAACATTACCCCCAAATTTTTTGAGCAGTGTTGCATTCGATTCGAGTAAGGTTTCTTTTTTACCACAATCGAACCAACTGTTCACTTTAAAAGATTTAAACTGTGCGCCATTTTGAATCATACATTCTAATGCGTCGGTTAAGCTTAATTCTTTGCTGTTTAAATCGCCATCCGTAATTTTTTGAATAATTTTCTTTAAGCAATGAAACAACTCATTGGTTTCTTTGATTTTATATAAGCCTACCAATGCCATATTGCTTTTAGGAATAGAAGGCTTTTCTACCACTCTACTGATAAATCCATCATCCTCAATTTCTGCTACACCAAAATTTCTAGGGTCATCTACTTTTTTAACCCCTAACATAGAATAGGGCGATTGTAATACTTCTTGAATATCGTACTCAGCAATGGTATCGCCCAATACTACAAATATTTCATCGTCGCCTACAATTTCCTTCGCCAAATCTATTGCATGCCCGGTACCATAACGTTCGTTTTGAAAAACAAAATGACAGTTAAGATGTGGATATTTTTCCTTGATATAATCTTGAATTTTTTCGCCTAAATAACCAATGATAAAAATAAAATCATTAATGCCGGCTTCGTGTAATTGGTCTACAATTATATTGAGTACATTCTTTCCTGCCAGTGGAATGAGTGCCTTTGGTTGTGTATAGGTATGTGGACGTAATTTTGTTCCCGCCCCCGCTACTGGTATGATTGCCTTCATGATCGTTCCTTCATCCGCAATTGCGAAGTTTTAGTTTAACAAAAAAAGCTTTTAAAAACAGTGTGTGAAAGTAGGCATTTTTGTGTAA
>JBMOEQ010000445.1:0-1875 GCA_049314655.1 Ferruginibacter sp.
TTCAACTAAACTCCTCCATCTAAACTCCTTAACTTTGCCCCATGGTTATTAAATCTGCAAAATATATTATCAGTAGTCCTTCGGTAGATAAATGCCCACCACCCGATATGCCCGAGTATGCATTTATTGGAAGAAGTAATGTGGGTAAATCTTCCCTAATCAATATGCTTTGCAATAATGATAAATTGGCTAAAACTTCCGGAACACCGGGTAAAACGCAATTGATCAACCATTTTAGCATCAATTACGAATGGTACTTGGTAGATTTACCGGGATATGGATTTGCTAAAGTGAGTTTGAGCAGTAGAAGAAGATGGGAGCAAATGATTGAACATTATTTGAAAGAAAGGCCCAATTTAAAAATGGTTTTTGTTTTAATAGATGCCCGACATACGCCTCAAAAAATTGATCTCGAATTTTTAAGTCAGCTTGATCGTTGGGGCGTTCCATTCTCTTTAGCATTTACAAAAGCCGATAAAGAAACCCAAGCCGTGGTTGCTAAACATGTTCGCTTATTCTTAGATACCATGCGTAAAACATGGCAATTTTTACCTCGTCATTTTGTTACCAGTGCCAATAAAAAAATGGGTAAAGACAAAATCTTAGATCTTATTCAAGAGTTAAATACGGATGAGACGGAAGGTTAATTAGTGGCGACAAATTCTTGGTTTGTACTTCTATACAAACGAATCGAAAAAAACAACTTCAACAATCAGTTCACTACTTTGTTGGCACAACTACTGCTGGCAAAAGCTTCTGGTTTGGCTTTAAACGCAAAGCCCATTCCTAAGATATAACCCATGGCTTCTCTTAATGCTTCATTGCTTTTAAACTGAGGATTGGTATTGATATCGGCATGCACTTCCATATCAACATCAAAACGTGTAAAAACATCGCAAAGCTCATAGGCAATTTCAATGCTTTTGGCTACTTCAACCAGCATTCTTTCTTTAATGCTGTATTTAATAAGTGTGGTTTCATTGTGCATGAACATAAAGCCACCACGGCCTTGGCGAAGGAAAACAATTACAGTTGCAAATTCGGTTAGTTTGCCTTTCACTTGGCTGTCGGTACCAATACAAACCTTTAATTTGTTGCCTGCTAATGATTCGCGTTTGATGGCATCTTCCACTGCAATTTTAATGGGCAATTGAATGGTATCGCCATTGAATTTTCTCCATAACATAAAAAAGGGGTTTCTGTAAGTTACGGAAATATTAAAATGAATCTTACTGCCTTTTTGTTCGGTAATGATTATTTAACGAATCGGGTAATTTATCGGATCTTCAATTTTTTCTAATAAAAAAGGGAACAACCCCTTACGTTGTTCCCCTTTAACTTAACACATGAATCTACCTTACTGTTTTATAATGCGTTCTACTTGTTGTTGATTATTGCCTATCAATTGTATAACATACATACCACTGGTTGCATTGCGTAAATCAATTTGATTAAAACCTTGCATGCCATTTCCTCTGCTTATTACATTACCCTTAATGTCGGTTAATTGATATTGAAAATTAGTTGCAGCGTTTACTGTAATTTGATTGGTTACAAATGTTGAAACAGTAAACAACTGATCGGCTTTAGAACTTGCTCTTAATACTACGGTATTAGAATAAACCGATTGATTAAGAACAGATGTAACTTTTATACGATAATATAAATCTTGATGTTGATAAGGCGTATAGTTGAAGTTGGTTGCAACACCATTAGAAAGTGTATTTAAAGTATTGAATCGAATACCATCTGTTGATGTTTCAATGCTGATATTTTTAATGGCTTCATCTGCTGTGATGCTCCAATTTAATGCATGTTTGCTCTTGTCTACTCTTCCACTCAAACTCACATTTCTAATAGGCAATGTGCCTAATA
>JBMOEQ010000446.1:0-1872 GCA_049314655.1 Ferruginibacter sp.
GTTGGTTTACCTATATCCTCTTTGCCATAATCAAATAAATCGTCTTTAATTTGAAAGGCAATACCTACTTTTTCTCCGAATAATTTCATTTTATCGCTTACTTCATGGTTTTGGCTGGTGCTCCATGCGCCAACAGCACAAGCAGAAGATAATAGCGAGGCCGTTTTATTTCTAATGATTTCGAAATAAATATCTTCTTTGAGGTTCAGGTTTCTCGATTTTTCAATTTGCAACAATTCTCCTTCACTCATTTGTTTTACAGCATTGGATAAAATGTGTAAGTGTTCAAAATCATTATGTCCGGTAGATAAGAGTAAGCCTTTTGAAAGGAGGTAATCGCCTACCAAAACAGCGATTTTATTTTTCCAAATGGCATTAATGGAGAAAAAGCCTCTTCTTTCCAACGATTCATCAACCACATCGTCGTGTACTAATGTTGCTGTATGTAATAATTCTACCAATGCAGCCGCTCTGTAGGTAGCTTCATCTATGGGGCCTTGAAGTTTTGCGCTTAAAAATACAAACATGGGGCGCAATTGCTTGCCTTTCCGTTTAATGATGTATTTCATGACTCTGTCGAGTAGTGGCGTACTGCTTTTTACAGCATCAGCAAACTTCTTTTCAAAAATACTGAGCTCTTCCCCGATAATGTTGGTAACTACTTTCATTGATTAAAAAACGGCAATTTAGCAGTAATTTGTCTATCTCATCAAAATATTCAAAATTTAAGGCTAACGGGTAAGAATAAAGTTTTTATGGAGTTTTTTAGTAAGAAAAGCAGCTATTACTTAGATAAAAACGTCTTGCTAACGTCTAGAGCGCTAAAAAATTGTATTGATAACCTAAATAAATCATAAAAAAATTTGGTTTTTAATTCTCAAGTGATATTTTTGCACTCTATCAATCTCGTATTTTCAGAAATTTAATAATCATTTAGTTATGGCAAGCAAAAAGTACAAATTTTTATTAGGGCTACTCACCCTTGTGGCATCGTCTACTTTTGCCCAATCGGGTAATAGTGGCTACAGTGTCTTCGATTCATCTGTTGTCCCGTCGAAAAAACTTCCTCAACAGAACGAATTTTGGAACAACACGTATAATTTCCCTGCAAAACCACGTAATATGTGGGAAGTGGGTGCATCAATTGGTGCATTAACTATTAGCAGTGATGTTTCTGCAAGATTTCCAACCTTTGGTTTTGAAGCTCATGTTAGAAAAGCAATGGGTTATGTATTTTCTTTAAGATTACAATATGTAAATGGTGTAGCTAAAGGTTTAAACTGGTTAGCTGCTGAAAACTTTGCAAAAAATCCAGCTTGGTCTGCTTACGGAGCTCCTGTAAGAATCAATTCTGGTCAAGTTGTTAGTTCTTTAGGCCCTCAAGGCGGATACTCAAGAGTATTTTACAACTACAAAACCAATGTTCAAGATTTAAGCTTACAAGGAATTGTAACTTTAAACAACATTCGTTTCCACAAAGCTAAAACTGGTTTCAACTTTTATGGTGGTGCTGGTATTGGTGTTACTTTGTACAATGTTAATGTTAATGCACTTGATGCAAATGGCCGTCCTTACACAGCTTTGTTTAACAGTTCTAACGTTATCAATGGTACCAACGCTACAAGAAAAAATATCTTGAAAGAGTTGAAAGACCAAATGGATAATACTTACGAAACAGCTGGAGAAAACCAAGGAGATCGTCGTCCTAAAATGGGCAAAAACACCTTGAAACCTTCAGGAACAGTTTTAATGGGTATTTCTTATAAATTAGGAAAAAGAATCAACCTTGCTTTAGAAGATCGTCATACTTTTGTTAAAGACGATTTGTTAGACGGTCAACGTTGGCAAGAGCATGCATGGGGTGATGCAGTA
>JBMOEQ010000447.1:0-1869 GCA_049314655.1 Ferruginibacter sp.
ATATCCATTGGCAAAGCCTTCAATTTCTTGATGAATTGCGGCTTTTTGAGCTGCTGCTACAATATCTGCTTGAGTTGCATCATCCTTACCAAAGGAAATATTGTGCGCAACAGTTTCACTAATAAGAAATACATCTTGAGGAACATATGCAATGGATGAACGAAGATGCGCTAATTGATATTGGTTTACCGGAACCTGATCTATTAAAATATCACCTGTATCATTATCATACATACGCAATATCAATTGTGCTAAGGTAGATTTTCCCGAACCAGTTCTTCCAACAATAGCCACCTTCTCTCCTTTCTTAATGTTTAAACTAAAATCATTAATACCTTTTATACCTGAATGAGGATAGGTGAAGTTTACCTGTTTAAATTCAATATTACCATCAATTGGTTTTTGGATGGCATTCGGAATATTTTCTATTGAAGGCTTTGTATCTAAAAATTCATTGATTCTTTTTTGAGACGCTGCTGCACGTTGCGTCATACTGGCCGTCCACCCAATTGCACTAACCGGAAACGTAAGCATTTGTATATACATTACAAATTCTGCAATAGTACCCACTTGATGGTTTACAGGATCGTGCAAAACATCCCATGCGCCAACCATTATTGTAAGCAACGTACTAATACCAATCATTAATGCCATGCTTGGAAAATAGATGGCTTCTGTTTTAGCTAAACTTAATGCATGCTTTTTATAATCTTCACTATTCTTTGTAAAAAACCCCAGCATCGCCTTTTCTTGCACATAAGATTTGATGATTCGAATTCCACTATACGATTCTTGCGCGTTGGTAGTAAGATCGCTTAATAAAGATTGAATTTGCTCACTTTTTTTATTGATAATGGTATTCACTAAATAAATAACTATAACTAAAATAGGCAGTGGACATAATGCTATAATGGTAAGCTTAGGACTGGTTTGCACCATGAAATAAATACTAAAACCCAGTATTGCCGCCAAGTTGATAAAGTACATTATTGCAGGACCGGTAAACATTCTTACCCTACTGATATCTTCCGAAATTCTATTCATTAAATCGCCGGTAGCATGACTTTTATAGAAATTTAAATCGAGCTTTTGATAATGGTTAAATACTTGATTTTTTTGACTAAACTCAATCAATCTACTCATTACAATAATCGATTGTCGCATTAAAAACATGAAAAATCCGCTTAACAATGCCAAGCCTAATAAGATGAGTGCGGCCCAACCTATTCTTTCGGCAGGTAATTTTTTATTTAACCAATGAATAATTTCCACTACAGCAAAATTGTACCCTTTATCAGCTGGAGCGATTGATTGTAATGAAGATTTAGTATCCAAAGCATGTACTACAGTATTAACAACATACCCGGTTAATTGAGGGGATAGAATTCGAAAGTAGTTCGTTAAAATAATAAACACTAAACCTAAGAAAAAGCGAAGTCTATATTTCCAAAAAAATTGATTTAATGCCAGTAAATGCTTCATGGGATACAAAAGTAGATTAAATGCGTGAAAACAATTTACGGTTTAGAAGTTTAGAGTTTAATTGTTGAACAATCGTTTAACAGTGGGTGAACAATGGTTTAACGGTTGTTCAATTCAATCTCCGAGCTTTACAAACTTTATAAACCATAAGATAGTTTTGGAGTTTAGGGTTTAGTAGTTGAACCGTTGTTGAACAGTAGATGAACCTTAGTTTAACGGTTGTTAAATTCAATCTCCGAGCTGAGCATTTGAGCCTTTATAATCTTACCAACTTTATAAACTCATTTCTAGTATTTGCAAACAAACTTTGCGCCTTATTTCCCTTTGCTGCTTTGCGTGAAATAATCATTCAAAATTTAACATCCAACATTCATAAAAAAAGGGCTC
>JBMOEQ010000448.1:0-1866 GCA_049314655.1 Ferruginibacter sp.
GTTTTTACAAACCAAAGTAAAGCTCCTGCAGCCAGTAAAATAAGATATGGCAAATATTTTTTGTACATAAAAAACTATTGTGCGAAAGTAACTGAAAAGCAGTGAATTAAACTGTTTTGATTGAAAAACGCTCTATGGAAGAAATCAATTTCAAATAGCTGCACGTATCTTTGTATTAATGGAAAAGAAAGTGGCGTTGCATACTTTGGGATGTAAATTAAATTTTTCGGAAACATCTACTTTAGGGCGATTGCTCGAAAATGACGGTTTTATCAAAACTCCTTTTGATGAAATTGCGGATGTTTATGTAATTAATACTTGTTCGGTAACCGAAAATGCGGATAAAGAATGCAGACAATTGGTTCGTAGAATTCAACGCAATGCACCTGAAGCTATGGTGGTAATTACGGGTTGTTATGCGCAGTTAAAACCACAAGAAATTGCATCCATTCCGGGTGTAGATTTGGTATTAGGTGCTGCCGAAAAATTTAATATCACCGAACATTTAAAATCAATTACCAAAGGCGATCCCACTAAGATTTGCAGTTGCGATATCGATGATGTAAATGTTTTTACGGCCTCCCATTCTATCAATGACCGAACAAGGATTTTTTTGAAAGTTCAGGATGGATGTGATTATAATTGCTCATTTTGCACTATTCCAATGGCTCGTGGAAAAAGCAGAAGTGATAGTATAGAAAATGTATTGGCAAATGTGCATAGTATAGCCGAACAAGGCGCAAAAGAAATTGTATTAACCGGCATTAATTTGGGCGATTTTGGAAAGGGCCTGATTGGCGGCAAGAAAAGAGAGGAAAGTTTTTTTGAATTGATTCAAGCCTTAGATGCTTTTGATGGCATAGAACGATACAGAATATCTTCCATTGAACCCAATTTGTTGACCAATGAAATTATAGAATGGGTAAGTAACAGCAAGCATTTCATGCCACATTTTCATATTCCATTACAAAGTGGAAGTGATAAAATTTTGGCCTTGATGCGTCGCAGGTACAAAACAGATTTATATACATCAAGAATTGAACAAATTAAAACCTTGATGCCCCATGCTTGTATTGGTGTAGATGTAATAACCGGATTTCCAGGAGAAACGGATGAAGATTTTGAAACTACTTTTAATTTCTTACATCAATTAGACGTGAGTTATTTGCATGTATTTACCTATTCGGAAAGAGATAATACGTTTGCCATAGATATGAAACCGGTTGTGCCTATGCATATCCGAAACGAACGCACCAAAAGATTACGCAATTTGAGTTATCAAAAAATGCAATACTTTACTGCAGCACATATTGGTACAACCAGAGCTGTTTTGTTTGAATCTAAAAACAGTAACGGTATGATGGATGGATATACCGATAATTATATTAAAATAACCGCCCCTTATCAAGCCGATTGGGCCAATAATATTGTATCATGGAAAATATAAACCAACCTGTATTCAGTAAATTTCAGGTATCTATACAATTTTTTATGGATGAAGATTTTATGTCCATGGTGCCCGAACATCGTGTGCACATCAATAGTTTAATTGAAAAAGGCATTATCGATTATTATTCAGTGAGTATGGAAACACAAAGAAGCTGGATGATTATCAATGCTGTAAATAAAAAACAAGTAGAAGCCTATTTGGAGCAATCGCCCCTGCATGCCTATTGGACCATTGAAATTGATGAATTGTTTGTTTACGATTCTCAATCGTATCGATTGCCGGCGGTGCAATTGAATTAATCTTATTCACTTAATTTCTTTAACGCCTTACAAATATTGTGAGGCTTTTTTATGTCAATATTCCAACTGAAATTTTGGGCATAAAAAAACGACACTCTTTATAGAATGTCGTTTCGT
>JBMOEQ010000449.1:0-1863 GCA_049314655.1 Ferruginibacter sp.
ATACTAATTAACTTTATTAAAAATAATAATATTACCCTTGACGAATTACATATTAAAATAGATAAAATATATATTGACCAATTATTATACCTATTAAGTTCAAATCTTATGTAAAAAAGTATTTATATATTACAATAAATTAGATTTTAAAATATAATTTAATACATCAAATAAAATCGATATAATGCAATTTATTGGCCTCCTAAAAAAAAGGTAAACTGGTCAAATTATTCAATGGCACTCGGTTTAGTTTCAAATGGCTTAACCAAGCCTTTTCTCTCGCTTTTACCTAATTTCAAAGCACTTAATTCCCCAAAAAGAAGTTTTTATCTGTTATAGTTTATATTTTTTCGTAAAAACCTTGTAAAGTTTCTCTATTTTAAGTTCATAAAGTACTTTAAATTCCAGGCTAAAATTTTTCTTCATTTGGTAGTGGTTTCATAGACTACACACAAAAAAAACGTATATTTAGCAGAATACTAAGAAACTTAAGGACTTGATTGACTGAAAATTTTGGAAAAGTTACAACATGGTCAACCGCTGTTTACTTGCAAAGCAGTCAGCATCGAAGATTTGAAGTGCTTTTTGAAAGTATCGAAATTTTAAGAGTAAAACGGACAGACTTAATAAAAGATAAGAAATGACAAGTACGGCGCAAAGAGCTGATCTGCAAGCTAAAATTTGGAAAATTGCCAACGATGTTCGTGGCTCAGTTGATGGGTGGGACTTTAAACAGTTTGTATTAGGAACACTTTTCTACCGGTTCATTAGTGAAAACTTCACCAATTATATTGAAGGTGGTGATGAAAGTATTAATTATTCAAAGTTATCAGATGGTATAATTACCCCCGAAATAAAGGATGATGCTATAAAAACTAAGGGATACTTTATTTATCCCAGTCAACTTTTTGTCAATGTTTCCAAAACGGCCTATACCAATCCCAATCTGAACACAGACTTAAAAGCAATTTTTGATGCTATTGAAAGTTCTGCTAATGGTTATCCCTCCGAACTAGCTATAAAGGGATTATTTGCTGATTTTGATACAACAAGTACTAGACTGGGTAATACTGTTGATGGAAAAAACAATCGCTTAGCTGTCGTTTTGAAAGGTGTGGAAGAACTGAATTTTGGAACTTTTGAAGATAGCGAAATTGATCTTTTTGGAGATGCCTATGAATTTCTAATTTCAAATTATGCAGCCAATGCAGGAAAATCAGGGGGTGAGTTTTTTACGCCACAGCAGGTATCCAAACTCATTGCTCAGTTAGCCTTACACAAGCAACTGAAGGTCAACAAAATGTTAGACATAGCAGCAGGTTCTGGCTCTTTGCTTTTACAAGGAAAGAAACACTTTGACAACCACATCATTGAAGAAGGCTTTTTCGGTCAAGAAATCAACCATACTACCTACAACTTGGCAAGAATGAACATGTTTTTGCATAACATCAATTACGATAAGTTCAACATTGTTTTAGGGGATACACTTACCAACCCTCAATTTGCCGACGAAAAACCATTCGATGCCATTGTTTCTAATCCTCCGTACTCTATCAATTGGATAGGAGATGGCGACCCAACCCTTATTAATGACGATCGCTTTGCACCTGCTGGTGTATTAGCGCCTAAATCAAAGGCAGATTTTGCTTTTGTATTACATGCCCTAAGTTATCTTTCCAGCAAAGGTAGAGCGGCCATTGTTTGTTTCCCTGGTATTTTTTACCGTGGCGGTGCGGAACAGAAAATTAGAAAATATCTTGTAGATAATAACTTTGTAGAGACCATTATTTCTATTGCACCTAATTTGTTTTATGGTACTTCTATAGCGGTTACGCTGTTGGTACTTTCCAAACACAAAACAGA
>JBMOEQ010000450.1:0-1855 GCA_049314655.1 Ferruginibacter sp.
GTGGCCAATTGCCATAAAGTGCCAACGGATAAATTCAATAAAAAATTATTAACCGTAGCCGAAACAACAGCATTGTTACAAACGATGATGGATGCAGTTGTACAAATCAATCCTCAAATTCAATTTATTTTTACCATTAGTCCGGTTAGGCATTTAAGAGATGGCTTTGTAGAAAACAACCGAAGTAAAGCCACACTTATTCAAGCGGTACATGCATTGGTAGATGCGCATGCTGCTGTACATTATTTTCCTGCTTACGAATTGGTGATTGATGATTTACGCGATTATCGTTTTTATGCAGAAGATATGGTACATCCCAATTATACGGCAACCAATTATGTGTGGAGTAAGTTTGTGCCGGCTTGTATTGATGAACCTTCGCAAACTTTAATGAAGGCAATCAATATCATCAACGCCGCAAAAGCCCATCGCCCTTTTCATCCTCAATCGGAACAACATAAAATCTTTCTTCAAAAAAATCTAGAAAAAGTTCAGGAGTTACAAATAGCATATCCGTATATAGATTTTGCTGAGGAGTTGAATTATTTTCAACCGTTGTAAAATTTATTGGTTAAATTTTGAACGATAGTTGCTATGCTTTGAGTTTTAAAGTCCAATAAATTAGTTTAAATTTGAGTACATAAATTTTTGTTATGGAAACTCGTGTAATTAATATCGATCCCGAAATTTTAGGTGGCACACCTGTATTTTTTGGAACCAGAGTGCCTATAAAGAATTTGTTTGATTATTTAGAAACAGGTGAAACGATTGAGATTTTCCTAGATGATTTTGAAGGTGTGAGCCGAAATCAAGTTGTTAAAGTACTTGAAATGTCACAGAAACTAATTGAAACATCTTCAAATATTCTAAATGAAAATATTGCTTGACGAATGCGTTACCAAACAATTAAAAAAATACCTTGAAGAATTCGATGTATTTACAGTTAGAGAATTGGCATTAAGTGGTATTTAAAATGTATTTGCATTATCAAGCAGCAAATTATTTTATCCCATGCTCTATAAATAATGCGTTTTCTTTTTTTAATAACAGTATTTTTTATTTGCGTTGTTACTATTCATGCCCAAACAGTAGTGCGAACACTAAGTAAACTTAGTGTTGATCATACTCAAGCCGCTTTGTTTTTATCTCATCAATCACACTTTACTATTGGCATTAATCCTTTGGTTGGTGTAGAGCCACATTTACCCATTGGCGCATCATTAGGTATTCGATTTTCGCCTAGGGTAGAATTATGGCAATCGTTCGATTATCTTACTAAAGGTTTTTATGCTACTTCTTACAACAAAGGCACAAAAGGATTCAGATATATCCTTCAACCTCGTTGGTATACCGGATATAGAAAGATGTTTTTCATTGCCGGAGAGTTTAGGTATCGCCAATATTCCATCATTCAAGAAAGTGGTATTACAAACGGAATAGATACTGTTGCTATTCAACATCGTTCAACACAAATAGTCCCCGGTGGTGCCATTGTTTTTGGTAAAAAATTTATTTTAAACCGCAAAGCCAATTGGCTCATCGAAGTGTTTGCAGGAATTGGTGCAAAGCAACGCATCATTCATCGAAAAAATATTCCGGCTGGTTATACTGTAGTAAATTATCGGCCACTTTCATTTGCATTAGCACCAAATTTCGATGATGAAATTGGGATGCCTTATTTCCCTATTGGCATGCGCATCGCTTATGTATTTTCAAAAAAGGATTAATGAATTCTATCGCCCCTGATTTCCATCTCGTGCATTAAACCTTTTTCATATTCGAGCCATTCTTTCCATCGGGCACGAACCGTTTTCTTGGGCATGTACGTATCGGCCAATTCAATAAATAAAGTATA
>JBMOEQ010000451.1:0-1848 GCA_049314655.1 Ferruginibacter sp.
CCAGAGGATATACGCCTTATGAAGGCATAGAATCGAGATTGAAAGCTGTTTTAAATTCTTTAAAATAATATTCAATTTTAATATGGACACAATTGCTTTGGCATAGCTGTATGACAAGCATCATCTTTTATACGGCTTAGGTAACCTTATTTTTGTAACAATAGTTTAACTACAGATTTAGCCACTTCTACTTTCCGTATTGCAAATTGAAACAACCCCTATTCATAAAATATGTATTGCCATTTTTACAATGGTATATTTTGATGCTCCTTATACCTATTGGCATTGATTATGTTTTACATTACTATAAATTAGTTACGGCAGGTTTATATTTTGGTATTGCCGGTACAATATTGATTATTGCTTCTTTGGCATATTCTGCCCGAAAAAGAAAATGGACATTAAAGGGCTCTACTAAAAAATTATTAGTCTGGCACGAATACCTTTCTTGGATTGGATTTTTATTGATCATGGTACATGCAGGAATTCATTTCAATGCATTGTTACCTTGGCTTGCAGTATTGATGATGTGCATAACCGTTGGTAGTGGTTTGGTTGGAAAATATTTATTGAAAGATGCCAATGAAGCACTCAAGCAAAAAAAACAAGTTTTAATCAACAATGGTATGACGGCGATTGAAGCTGAAAAAACTTTATTTGTTGATGCCCTTACTGTAGACTTAATGAAAAAGTGGCGTATTGTACATTTACCCATTACACTCATTTTTGGGTTGTTGGTGCTCATACATTTATTCACGATAATCCTATACAGCAAATGAAAACTTGGATTGTTATAGGATTAATGGGTGCTATTGTTTGGTTAACGGTTCAGTTTCCGCATACCATGATAAACCCCGGAGAATTGGTTCAAGCACATCAGGAAATAAAATCTAATTGCAATGCTTGTCATACTCCATTTGGTGGTGTTAGTTCTTCAAAGTGCATCAGTTGTCATACGGTTGCAGAAATCGGCAAAGATTCATTAGGCCATGCTGATAGTAACAAATATTCGGGCTTACATGTATTTCACCAACAATTGGTACAGCAATCATGCACCTCTTGCCATACCGATCATAAAGGCATCATACCTACAGATAAATTAAATTCCTTTTCGCATGAAATGATTACTCCGGCAATAAGAAACAATTGCAATAGTTGCCATGCACAGCCGAAAGATACTACACACGCATTTTTATCTACAAAATGTAACAGTTGTCATAATACCAATGCATGGAAAAATGATGTTCAGTTTAATCACGATCAAATTGTAGGCACATCAAAATCTAATTGTGTTGCTTGTCATCAAAAACCTATTGATGATTTCCATCTCCAAACTACCGGTAACGATTGCTTGTCCTGTCATACAACATCGCAATGGAAACCATCTACTTTTAATCACGATCAATATTTTAGTTTCGATAAACACCATCCATCTACCTGTAATAATTGCCATACTACTAACAATTACAAAGTATATACTTGTTATGGTTGTCATGAGCATAACGAAGCCAACATAAGAAACAAACATGATGAGGAAGGCATTGTTAATATAGCCAATTGTGCAGGTTGTCATAGAAGCGGAAACGAACATGATATACGCAACAACGAATCGGAAGGGAGAAAAAGTTACAACCAACAAGAGGCCGAAACCATTAAAAATTATATCAAATCAGAAAAAAAGAAAGAACGAGCAGGGGATGATGATTAATCACCAAGCTTAAAATTTTAGTTTACATCGCGATGTTATTATAAAAATTCGTTATCTTAAACATCTAAGATGAAACAACTACTTTTTAGTATAGGATTTGTTTTGATCATTTTCTGTTGTAAGGCACAACATGTTTATTG
>JBMOEQ010000452.1:0-1837 GCA_049314655.1 Ferruginibacter sp.
ATGGCGCATGAAAAACTTTACCCGACATTCCGAATGATAAAATTGCTGTATTGATTTTCATAATAATATAATGCCTATAAAGCTATTCTCAAATTATTACAATTCCATATTTCTGTTTTTAACCAATCTTCATCATATTGAAATCCATCATTTTTATGATTTTGAAATACCTATTCATATATCCAAAATGGTGATTCATCAATTCAAATGCTTGTTTCGTTTAATAGCGCTTTTCAGGTATTTCAATCCGTATTATATTCGCCTTGGTTTTTCATAGGATATTGGATTTAATTACGGGGCAGGATTTCTATTCAGCCCCTTTTTTATGCCCCTACCTCAAGCACATAAAAAAAGCGGAACTTTTTAGGGCTCCGCTTTTAAGCTATTGTAATCCGATTTATTTGCCGGCTGCAAATTCTCTTCTAATGATATTTAATGCACCACCAGCAATAAACCATTCAATTTGTTGTTCATTATAACTGTGGTTTACAGCTATGGTTTCTGAACTGCCATCTGCATGGTTCAATACTAAACTTAATGGTTGGTTAGGAGCAAAATTAGTTAGGCCAACAATTTCAAAACTATCGTCTTCTTTAATTTTATCGTAATCGGCTTTATCTACAAATGTAAGCGCCAACATACCTTGCTTTTTCAAATTGGTTTCGTGAATACGAGCAAAAGATTTTACCAATACTGCACGAACCCCTAAATGGCGAGGTTCCATAGCAGCATGTTCTCTTGATGAACCTTCTCCATAGTTTTCGTCGCCCACAACAATAGTTCCAATGCCAGCAGCTTTATAAGCGCGTTGGGTAGATGGAACAGTGCCATATTCTCCGGTAAGTTGATTTTTTACGTTATCGGTTTTTTCATTGAAAAAGTTAACTGCACCAATCAATAAATTATTACTGATATTATCTAAGTGACCACGGAATTTTAACCATGGGCCTGCCATACTGATATGGTCGGTGGTACATTTTCCTTTGGCTTTGATTAATAATTTCAACCCTTTTAAATCGGTACCTTCCCAGGCAGCAAACGGATCTAATAATTGTAAACGTTTGCTATCAGGTGCTACTAAAACTTGAATGCCACTTCCATCTTCTGCGGGTTGTTGGTAACCTGCATCTTCAGCAGCAAATCCTTTAACCGGTAATTCATCGCCACTTGGAGGATCTAATTTTACTTGTTCTCCTTTATCGTTGGTTAAAGTATCGGTTAATGGATTGAAAGATAAATCTCCTGCAATGGCTAATGCGGTTACCATTTCGGGCGAACCTACAAATGCAAATGTATTAGGGTTGCCATCTGCACGTTTAGCAAAATTTCTGTTGAAGCTGTGAACGATGGTATTTTTTTCTTGTTTTTCGGCACCCATTCTATCCCACATACCAATACAAGGGCCGCATGCATTTGCAAAAACAGTAGCGCCAATACCATCAAAAACTTTCAAGAAACCATCTCTTTCAATGGTATATCTTACCAATTCGCTACCCGGAGTAATGGTAAATTCTGATTTCAAGGTTAATCCTTTTTCAGACACTTGTTTTGCTAAGCTTACTGCTCTGCTGATATCTTCATAAGAAGAGTTGGTGCAGCTACCAATTAAACCTACTTCAATTTTAGTAGGCCAGCCATTAGCGGCAGCAGCAGCTTTCATTTGAGAAATGGGGGTAGCTAAATCGGGCGTAAATGGTCCGTTTAAATGCGGTTCCAATTCGCTGAGGTTGATTTCGATAACTTGGTCGAAATATTTTTCCGGTTCGGCATAAACTTCTGCATCGCCGGTTAAATGTTGTGCAATACCATCGGCTAAATCGGCAATTTCGGCACGGCC
>JBMOEQ010000453.1:0-1831 GCA_049314655.1 Ferruginibacter sp.
TATGATGTGCCTTTAAAAAATGTGCAATTTTTTCGGCATTGGCTGCAGCGGCTTCCATTCTTATTTTTAATGTTTCTAAGCTGCGCATCAATAACCAACTAGTATGAGGATCCATCATGGTTCCAAAAAATGTTCTGCTTTTTTTAATTTGTTGGATGATGGATTTACTGCCTACAGCTGCCCCTGCAATTAAATCACTATGGCCGCCAATATATTTTGTGGCAGAGTATAAAACAATGTCGGCGCCATGTTTTAATGGATGTTGCCAAAGTGGCCCCATATAAGTATTATCTACTGCAACTAAAATTTTCTTTTCTACATTGCTGTAACGTTTAGCAATTTTGCTGCACATTTCAATGTCAATTAAATCGTTGGTTGGATTTGCGGGAGTTTCTATATAGATCATTTTTAAAGATGCACCTGCTTGAGAAGCTTCTATTTGTTGTATAATCTTTTCTTCATCATCGCTTGCATTAAAGCCTATTGCTTGTACGCCCCAATTGTCGAGCATTTGATGAATAAATTTATGTGTACCTCCATAAATTGGATTGCTAAACAGTAAGGTATCGCCCGGCTTTAAGAAACTTACTAAAGCAGTTGCGATGGCACTCATGCCACTTGAAAAAACGGCTGCGGCTTCTCCTTGATCCCAGAGTTTTAACCTATCCTCTAAAATTTCCATATCCGGATTATTAATCCTACTATAAATTAAACCCATCGTTTCTCCATCATGCCCGGGTTTGCCATGCGCCATTTCAAAAAAGGCTTTTCCTTCTTCTGCGGTTTTGAATACAAAAGTAGAGGTTTGAAAAACAGGACATTTTACGGCGCCTTCACTGAGTTCGGGTTTGTAGCCATATCCCATCATTAATGTTTCTGGAGCAAAATTAGCTTGACTCATAAAATATGATTTTTAGCAAAGTTTGCAGTAATACATGAATTAAACCATGACATTAGTTACATAACGAAGATTTTTGAAATAAGTAATTGAACTTTTCTTTTCAGTACTTCTGAACTGGAAATATTTTTTTGCCGAAAATAATTTGAGACAATCAAATATTGACAGCTTCAGTATCGCCATTATAGTAATTAGCTGTAGAAGTAGAGGATATAAGTATGGTACGGCATTGTATCAACCCCCTATAAACTGGACAAATTTTCAAAAACAGTTTGACTTTTTTACATCTATTGATTTTCAAAGTTAACGGACTTTTGTTCGTTGAGTATTTTATCCACTAAAATTGGCTTAAACGAAAAATTTGATGATTTTTCATTTCCCAATTTTGTGGATAAAGCATTGGTACTAATTATCGGCAATAGTTCCTTATTCATCTTTTCAAGCCATTTATTCCATTGTTGTTTTGGAGCAATATTTCCCAGGCTTCCATGTAGCCTGCGGTTGTTGTAAAACTGCTCCCAGCGGTTAAATGTTTCAATAGCTGTTTGTATATCTTCAAACTGCCTTGGTTGTAATACTTCTCTTTCTACAATGCTGTGATAGGCTTCTATAAAACTGTTTTCTTCCGGCGTAGCAACATGAATAAATTCTTGTGCTACTTGTTTGTCTTTTAAAAAATCCCTCACCGCATGAGCAATAAACTGGCTGCCATTATCATTGCGTAGTGTAATACCTTTTACATCATGTTGCTGTAATATCTGATGCAGCAACCAAATAACATTTTCTTTACGCATGCGCCACCACAACACTTGTCCTACAATACTTCTGGTGTACACATCTAGTACAGTAAGCAATAAGGCATTACGCTGCTGGCCGTGTATATGGATGTATTTTATATCCATGCACAACTGCTCCATGGGGCTATCAGCCTGC
>JBMOEQ010000454.1:0-1830 GCA_049314655.1 Ferruginibacter sp.
ACCAGCTGGACGTTGGGTGGAGTAGCAGTGACCAATCCTGCAGCTGTTAGTGTAACCGGTCTTTACCGTTTAATTGCATCAAATGCTTCAGGATGTACCGATACTGCTTTTGTTAATTTATTGGTAGATGTAGTAAACGGTACCGTAACTTCTGTTAATGCAAATTGTACAACAAATGGAAGTATAACTGTTACGGGTACACTTGGAATCACTCCATACCTATACGCTATCAGTACAGCTCCTACCGTTTTTCAATCGGCAAATTTATTCTCAGCTACCAACGGTAGTTATGTGATGACTATAAAAGATTCTTTGGGTTGTATAATAACCAAACCAATAACTGTTGGATTGACCAATAATTTAACAGTAGCAACTAGGCAGGATACAACCATTTGTAAAGGTGGTTCAGCTATTCTAAATACTACTGGTAATGCTACTTCGTATAGTTGGTCTCCAACTACAGCGTTAAGTAATTCTACTGTAGCAAGTCCTGTGGCTTCACCAGTAGCTAATACACGTTATGTGGTTACTGCAACATTGGGACAATGTACAGCTACTGATGATGTAAATATTAATGTTGAGCAGGCAATACTATTAAATGCAGGTACTGATAAAATATTGATTATTGGCGATCGCACACAATTAAATGCGACTGCAACAGGAGGTAATATTAATAGTATCCTTTGGGCACCACCACTGGGCTTGAGTGCTACAAATATTTTCAACCCGATGGCAAACCCTACAACCACCACTTTGTATACGCTAACTGTTGGCAATGACAGAGGTTGTACTGCATCTGATGATCTGTTGGTTACTGTTATACCATATTGTGTGAAAGTAAAAAATGCTTTCACTCCTAATGGAGATGGAAACAATGATTTTTGGCAGGTTTATGGTGATTATGGTTGCCTAAAGAATGTTAGTCTGTTTGTGTTTAACAGGTATGGTAATAAAGTTTATGAATCAAGAGATTATAGAAACAATTGGGATGGAACTTACAGCGGTAAACCATTACCAGACGCTACTTATTATGCAGTAGTAACTTTCACTTTAATTACTGGAAGAGTATTTACCATAAAATCTGATTTGACTATTTTAAGATAATCAAACATTCACTTATTTTTTAAACGCCCTCTGATTTTAAGAGGGCGTTTTTATTTTACCTTTAGAAAGAAAATATAAGGTATGAATGTTGAAGATCTAAGGGCATATGTTTTGCAAAAAGAAAATGTAACAGAGGGCTTCCCTTTTGGGGAAGATACCCTTGTTTTTAAAGTAGAGAATAAAATTTTTGTATTGGTTTCGCTTGATGAACCAACCTTAAGAATGAATGTAAAGTGTGATCCGGAAAAAGCAATTGAATGGAGAGAAGAATATCCCGAAAATGTTTTACCAGGTTACCATATGAATAAAAAACACTGGAATACAGTTTTGGCTGCAGGTTTAAAGACGAATTTGGTAAAACAAATGATTGATGAAAGTTATCATCTGGTGGCTAAAAAGAAGAAATAACGATAATAAAATAAGAATTTTTTATACAATTGCTATCGATGATTTAGTAAAAACTCAGAAACAATTGTTTACCTCTGTTAATGTAACTCTTTAGAATAACAGGCCTTATATTAAATTGGCGGAAGGCAACATTACTAATACGCTAAATAAATACGATGCGCCCTTAGGCTTTAAAGTAAATTGTCTGTTTGCGAAAAAGCCTGCTGTAATGCAATAAATCTGCGGCGTTAAAAGTTGGCTAAAGTGAACTGAGTTTTAAATATCCTATATGCAATTCATCTTCTGAAACAGCCCCATTGGCAGTTTCTATTGCGATAC
>JBMOEQ010000455.1:0-1829 GCA_049314655.1 Ferruginibacter sp.
TGGAACCCCGGCAGCCACACAGAAAGTTCCCAAATTAGAAGCGGCACGAACATTTGAGCTGTCTTTTTCCAAAATTTTTAACATACATAAAATCGCAGCGTCGTAACGCCTGTTGAGAAAATGTACACTTGCAATAGAATTAATTGCATTGGCTGAACTTTGCGCAAACACCGAATCGAGTTGCTGTTTTTCTTTTGGCTTTTTAAAAGCACTATAAAACCCTTGTGCCGATTTTTTATAAAATGCCATCAATTGTTGACCGTTAAACGATTTTGCTTGTGCCAACAATGCTACATTTTTAGCAGGTAGATATATATTTGCTTGAATTGTTGGATTGCTTTTCTTGGGAGTTGGTTTCGTTGTTGTAGGCAGTGCCGGGGTTTGAAATGGATTGGGTGCAGATTGCATATTGTTCAACTGCTTCATCAATTCTTGCGACTGCTTTTCTAAAACCTTCATGCTGTCCATCATAGCTTTAAGTTCTTCGGGAGTTTGCTGAGAAAAAGATGACAATCCTATAGAACAAGTAATTACGAGAATAATAATAGATTTCATTCTAGGTTAAATTGTTTTGGCAAGTCCATAATTGAACGACAAGCGAATAACATAAATCATACCAAATCGCTTATTTAAAACCTAATTTTCGTCATATAAATAAATGTACATCATTAGAAAAATGGGATAGTAGTTTTCCAATCTTTTATTGAAAATAAATAATCGAAAAATTGAATGGCTAATAATCTTGCCTTGCATACAAAGTTTCTTCGTTAATTTGTACAAGCGCAAGATTACGCTACGATTGCATAAATTATCACCATGAATCTTTCTTTACTTCATAAAACTGCTTTAATCAGTGGCAGTACACAAGGCATTGGTTTGGCTGCATCCACTGAACTTGCTGCATTAGGCGCAAGCTGTGTATTGTTTGCTCGAAATGAATCGGCTTTACAAAATGTAATTACTCAACTCGATACGAGTAAAGGACAACAACACCAATACTTAGTGGCAGATTTCACTAATCCCGAACAAGTAAAAATTGCCATTGAAAATTTTATTGCGCAGCATACAATCCATATTGTAGTTAATAATACGGGAGGTCCAATGGCTGGTCCGGTCAACACGGCAACTCCTGATGCATTTTTAGCTGCATTCAATCAACATTTAATTTGTAATCAAATTATCGTTCAAGCTGTATTACCCGGGATGAAAGCCGCAGGATATGGTAGAATCATTAATGTAATATCAACATCAGTAAAAATTCCTTTACATAATTTAGGCGTATCAAATACCATCAGAGGTGCAGTGGCATCTTGGGCAAAAACATTATCGAACGAATTAGGGCAATTTAATATTACGGTTAATAATGTATTACCCGGCGCAACCAATACCGGACGATTGAAAGCAATCATTTCAAGTAATGCAACCAAACAACAACTTGATGAAGCAGCTGTTGCAACTGCCATGCAATCCGAAATTCCCATGAAACGTTTTGGCGAACCGGAAGAAATTGCAGCACTCATTGCGTTTCTTGCATCACCGGCAGCAGGATATATTAATGGCACAAGTATCCCTGTTGATGGCGGACGAACAGGATCTATTTAATTTATTTTATGGATGTACTCAATTATATCAACGGCAATTGTATAGCACCTATTGATGGCCTTTACATACCCAATGTAAATCCGGCAACAGGTAAGGTATATGGACAAATTCCGGATAGCAATCAAAAAGATATTGATCTTGCCGTTGCAGCCGCAGAAAAAGCATTTCCAATTTGGAGTAAAACACCTGCTGAAAAAAGATTTCAAATACTGAATCGTATTGCCGAA
>JBMOEQ010000456.1:0-1815 GCA_049314655.1 Ferruginibacter sp.
AAGACAAGAACGCAATTGGAAAGCTGCTAACAGAGTAAGTGCAGAAGCAATAAGAAGATTTAAAGATCTAGGTCTTTTAAATGAGCTATCTAAATATGCTCAAATGGCTAAAAATGGAGTACAGTTAGCAGGTAGGGTTACCGGTGTGATAGACGTTGGAATTAAACTGTACAATTATTTGAACATTATTTCAGATTTAAATTCATCCTGGACAGATGTTGCCAGAGGCATTGCTGATATTGAAATTGCTGTTGCCGCAGTTGCAGAAAAACCTATTGCTGCTGCTTATGGCATTGCCGATTTTTTGGTAGAACGAGCTTCCGGTAAAAATATCACATCATGGGCGGCAGCCGGCGTAGATAATTCATTAGAAGGATTAAATACAGCCTATGATTTTTATAGCGGTAGAGTAAGAAAACCTAAGCCATCACCAGATAACCATTGGAAACCACAAAAACCAATTGATTGCCCACAGAACGGCGAAATAGGCGGCAAAAGAAGAAGAAAGTATTGGTACTATTTATCCGGTGGTGATTCTGTAGAAGTCATTCAATCCCTCGACCCCAATGCCATCATAGGCCCTGAAGGCGTTACACCTAAAAAATGGGTGAGTGTGCATGATGTTTTACCTTATACCATTTTATTCGAAAATGATAAATCGGCTACAGCACCAGCAAAATTTGTGCGCATTAATTATCCCATCGATTCCAAACAAGATCCTGCAACATTTACTTTGGGCAGTTTTGGTTTCAATAATTTAACGTATACTATTCCTCCCAACACGCCTGCTTATACACAACGATTAGACGCAAGAGATTCACTTGGTTTATATATAGATGTTACTGCAGGGTTAGATGTGATCAATAATCAAGCTTTTTGGGAATTCAATAGTATTGACCCTATTACATTATTGCCCACCAATAATCCATTAAGTGGTTTCTTATTATTGCAGGATAGCACCAAAACCAATTACGGACATGGGTTTGTGAACTTCAATATTCAACCTAGAAGAACCGATATCACTTTAGATACCATTCATGCACGAGCCGATATTATTTTTGATAGCAATGATACTATACCAACAAACTATCATACCAATACAGTAGATGCATTTGCGCCTACTAGCAGCATGATTGCCTTACCCGCTACATCTACTAATCCGGTTGCATTAAGTTGGACGGGTGTTGATGACACCAATGGTTCAGGCGTACAATCTTATACATTATACGTATCTACAAATGGTGTAAGTTTTTATGCATTGAGATCGGGTATTACCAGAACAGATACTACCATCACGCTTGCTCCCGATTCTACCTATTGCTTTTTTGTACTGGCTACCGATAGCGTTGGCAATACCGAAACACTAAGAGCAGGTGAAATTAAATGTACCATGGTGGGCAACAATATTGTATTACCCATTAGTTGGTTGTATTTTAACGGAACCAACAGAAATACAGATAACTATTTAGAATGGGCTACAGGCTTTGAACAAAACGTAAAAGAATTCAAATTAGAACGTTCCATACCCGGAGGTAATTTTACTACCATAGCAACTATACCTGCTACTGGCAATAGCAGTACAGCGCAATCGTATAATTATTTAGATAAACGGGTTCACCAATTGAATAGTCCAACTTTATTGTATCGAATTAAAGAAATTGAAAGGGATGGAAAATATACCTATTCAAATATTGTACGATTAATGAACTCAACAAAAGGCAAAACAAACTCTATTGTGTATCCTAATCCAACCTCTGGAACAATTACAGTAGTGGTTGGAGATAAAGCATTAATTGGTACCCAAGCCCGTATTTA
>JBMOEQ010000457.1:0-1802 GCA_049314655.1 Ferruginibacter sp.
TCCTTCCTACATTACCAACACAAATGTACCTCTTGGCTTAAAAGTTGGTGTTGCTTCTACATATACAATCACGGCAGATGGAATTGACAGTTTTAACCCTACAGTGCCAATTATTCTTCAGGATTTGAAATCGGGTATCGTGCACGATTTGCGGATAAACCCTGTATATTCATTCACCGCTGCACCTGGCGATTTGGAGAACCGTTTTAAAGTATGGTTTACCTTAATTACCAGTAATAAAGAGCCAGATAATTCCGGGATACAAACTTTTTCAACTAACGGCACCATACATATTGTACAGGATGGGATTGCTGACGGTGATATTTATGTTTATTCCACATCGGGCCAATTAGTTGCAAGTTCCGGTCTAAACTTAGGCGAAACCAAATTGCACACAAATGCAAGCGGCGTTTATATCGTAAAAGTGGTCACCAAAAAATTAACCGTAACACAAAAAGTTGTGGTAACAAAATAAATTGTTAAGCTGTAATTGACAGTAATATAATTTGTTACGATTGAGAATGTACGATGTTAATAAATAATTTAGTTGTATTTTAATCATTCTGCCTTGATCAGTTTTATTGGAAGCCGCTAAACGGCGAATCAAATTATTAATAACACAGTTATCTGCTTTATGCTGGTAACTGTGTTTTTTTATTCCATTTTTTATTAGTACAAAACAGGCTTTCGACTTTTAACAAAATGTAAACATTAATTCAAATTTTGCAAATTTAGAGTTAACGGTTTTTAACCAAATCGGCAATTGACTGTTTGTTAATACTTTGACATTATGTGTTTTAGGTACTTTAAGTGCCTTCGGCTTTGTTAACAAGCAATGAAATTTTTGTAATTATTCAAACCCTGCATAGCAATCGTCCGATTTCTGTATATTTGCCAGTAGAAGTTTACTCGTTAAATATTGCTTCGTGAACACACAGAACTTGAATAGCGTGTATCTGTGGATGTAATATCCCGAGGAGACAGCAGTTTTACAAGCTGAAAGTGGATGCTTCCAACCTGAAATATTCAAAAATTCGATTTGTCTTTCATTTGGTGGATTACAGCATGATGGAATTAGATAAACATTTTTGTGGAAAGCAAAACGGAACGTTAATCTCCATATTCTTGCCACTTTAGGCTTGCAAAACTTTACCTCTATGTCTAAAAGGAACCCAAAATTCGTTACTTTTTAACTGTAAGAATCCATCATGCCAAAGGTAATTAGCAAGTTTCCTTTACATGAGTAAATGTGTTTAACAATTATCAATCAATCTGATTGATAAGTTTCAATTTGACCTATTTTTTTAAAAACAAGGCTGATAATTTAGAGATTACGCAAGCCCATCTATATAATTTTATCATTCGGGCATCAATACTAATCCTTACTATGAAAAAAAATGTGATGAATTGCAAAACCTATCTAATAATGGAAACGTTTAAGTTTCGATTGATTGGAGCACTAACAGCGTTGTTTCTGTTGCTAAATGGTATAAACCTAGAGGCAGGCAATTTTACCGAAACAGTTCCGCTATCATCTGAAACCATGGTTTCTAAAAAGAATGTAACCGGTACAGTAACCGATGAACAGCAGGTACCCTTACCTGGTGTGAGCATTATCATTAAAGGTTCAACTTCGGGTGTGGTATCAAACAGCAATGGTACTTATAGTCTAGATGTTCCGGATGATAGCACTACCTTGGTATTTTCATTTATAGGTTTTGTAACTCAGGAAATACAAGTTGGTGCACAGTCGGTAATTAATGTTACCATGAAACAGAATGCTCAAAAACTGGATGAATTTG
>JBMOEQ010000458.1:0-1801 GCA_049314655.1 Ferruginibacter sp.
GTGAAGGTAATTTAGATGCGTAATAAAATGCACAGCAATTTACTTCATTCGTAAGTAAATGAAGTATCTTATTCTACAATTCTATACAATACCATTTATTTCAATTTGTACCGCAGTCCGGTATAAAACATGCTGCCGGTGATGGGGCCCCAAACTAGAGTTGCATCAAAGTATTGACCAAAAGGATCTTCGGGAGCAATGATTACATTTTTTTGAAAGAAGTTGGAGATATTTTCGGCACCAATATAAATATCAATAGGATGTTTTTTACCTACGGTTTTACTGATTTGTGCATTCATCAAAACAAAACTTGGCGAATGATTATCGCGTTGGTATTGCATTGGATTGGCTGTTGTAGGTGGGATAGGCTTACTGCCATTAACATTTAAAGTGTAATCAAATTTCCAACCTGAAAGCTCATAGGCAAGATTTATAAAAGCCCGAGATTTTGCAACGAGTGGACGATTAATGAGTTTACCACTGATGGTTGTTTTTACATCAAAAAACCGATATGCCAAACGTGTTTCCAGATTTTTAAGTATATGCAAGCTCCACTCGGCTTGAAAGCTATTAGAATAAGATTTGCCCCTTAAATTATAAAACTTGGCTTCTCGAGCATCTAAAAGATCTACAATCACTTGATCTGAGAAATCAGTTCTAAAAAAATCGATACTTAAAGTAGATTCGTGTTTAAATATTTTAAATTTTTGATCGATACTGATGCCTTTATTCCAAGCAACTTCGGGATTTAATCCGTAGGCTTTACCCGGTAAAGGATTGATAATATTAACTGTACGAGCACTCACCAATACACTGTTATTTTCGGCAAAAATATTCGCTGTTCTTTGTCCCCGCCCTGCACTCAAACGAATGGTAGTTCCATGAATAGGTTCATAACGTACATGAATACGCGGTGTAACAAAAGCGCCAAAGAGGTTATGCCCATCGGCTCTTAAACCAGCTACTACATTAAATTTATCGGTATTTGTGTAAGTGTATTCGAAAAATGCACCGGGCACTATTTCGGTTCTTTTGTAAACTGTATTTTTATACACTTCATCGTACCCATCATTTAAAAAACTCAAACCGGTTCTAAATTTATGATTGGTATTTCCAATGATAGATTGATAAATTAAATTGGCGTAAAAATTTTTCTGACGGGCATTATATTGGGTCAATCCAAAATAAGCATCTTGTTGATGATCGATGGCAGAAAGTTGTAAGCCTATACTTTTATATTGCATTTCGGGAAAAACATAAGCAATTTTAGCAAAGCCTTCGTATCTATTGGTATGGATACCTAATCCATAAAAATTGGTGGTATTTTTATCGCGCTTGGGATTAAATTGTATTGCTCCGCCAACTTTTTGATCGTTCATAATTTTAAATCCCAGTTGCACCATTACACCTTTTTCATCATCATATTTCCAACGGTTAATGGCACTAAATTGATTGCCGGTGGGTAAATCCCTAAATCCATCTTTATTAAAATCAATAGTGTTGTTTGTTAAAAAATCATCATGCAGCAAAAGAGCAGTTGACCATTTTGTTCCTATTTTTTGGGCAAGGTTGATATTGATATCTGTTTTACCAAAATCATTCACATAAGCATTAAAATATAAATTTTCGCTATTCTCCGGTTTCTTTAATTCAACGTTGATTTGTCCGGCTATACTTTCGTAACCATTAACCACCGATCCTATGCCCTTTGTTAGTTGAATAGATTCTACCCATGGTCCGGCAATTGAATTTAATCCTAATGGCGTTGCAATACCTCTGGGCCCCGGTAAATTTTCAACAG
>JBMOEQ010000459.1:0-1760 GCA_049314655.1 Ferruginibacter sp.
GCTGCAAAAATCCTTTAATAGTCGAGTATTTCGAGACATTAAAGAGTTTTTTGTTCTGAAACCTTGGCAAGCCAAACATAAAAACGAAAACCATACACCCGAAAAAAACTCTTAAAGGTCAACCCAATAGCTTGACTCTTTAAGGATTTTTCTCTCCAACCTGTTTTTGCTTCAACTCTTTGATAATAAAGATTAAGTATTATCTTTGTAATCTTGTTTTTTTATTTTTCGCCTCAGTATGAAAAAAATTAAACTATTCATGTTTATCAACCTGTTGTCCTGTATTTCAATTCAGGCAGCAGTTCCTTATTGCGATAATCTCGGTTTCGAACGGGGCGATTTCACTAATTGGGTGGGTTATACATGGATTTACCGAACTGATACGCCCGCATTAACCACAGCGAAGAAAAAAGGAATCATTACCGGCCGACAAACTATTATGACCGATACCACTGCTTATGATAGTAATGCTGATTTTCTTTTAAAAAAAATACCTAAAGGAAGCCGTTATTCAGCCCGACTGGGCGATGCGGTTAAAGGTGGATTATTCGAAAGTTTATCTTACACAATGAAAGTTGATTCGTCAAATGCATTGTTGGTTTGGAAATTTGCTGTGGTATTGCAAAATCCGTTAAGCAATCACACCAAATCCGAAGAACCACGTTTTCGCGTATCGTTAATTGATCAAAAAGGCGACACGATTCCAGATTGTGCCAATTACGATGTGTATGCTACAGATGCCGAAATAAGTAGTTCGTTTCATGTTACCGGTCCTGCCAATAATCCCATTTTATGGCGCGACTGGACTACGGTGGGTGCAAATTTGTTGGCCTATCTCGGACAAACCATTACTATCGAATTTATGGCTGCCGATTGTACACATTCCGGCCATTATGGCTATGCATATTTTGTGGCGGAATGTCATCCTCTTTTTATTACTGTGCAAAATTGCACCGGCGATACTTACGCTACTCTAACTGCTCCACAAGGTTTTATTACATACAAATGGGTTGATAACAAAGGCGTAGTTGTGGGAAATGCCCAAAGTCTTGATGTGAAATCGCCTACTGAGGGAGCGGTTTTTACCTGCAATATGACATCTGCAACAGGCTGTACCGTGTCATTAAATTCTACAATTGCCAAATATGAACCCAAAGCGAGTTTTACATCTTCGATGATTGACTGTAAATCGAATACGGTACAATTTACCAATGCTTCAACTGCTTCACATGGCAGTTTGTCGTACAAATGGGATTTTGGCGATGGCAAAACCTCAACCGATAAAAATCCAGCTTATACTTTTGCCACCTCGGGAATGCACAAAGTAAGTCTGGTGGCAAAAAACCCACCTTCGCTTTGCTACGATTCTATAATGAAAGATGTGGAATCGTTTTCACCACCATTGGTCGGAATTGTAGGAGAATCAACGTATTGCCCAAAAACAAAAACTGTACTGAAAGCTTTTGGCGCTCACGATTATAACTGGAGCAATGGCTCTAAAGCCGATTCGATAGAGGTTGGCGCACCGGGTGGAAAAATTTGGATGTTGGGACATTCGTCTACCGGTTGTGTTTCGGATACAGTTTATCATACGCTAAAAGAAGAACCCGATTGGATTTTTCCCACCGTTGGCACTCCATTATTTTGTACCGGCGATAGCACAAAATTAAGTGCTTCGGGTGCCGTAAGTTATAAATGGAATACTGGCAGTAAGTCAACTTCCATTTACGTAAAAAAACCGGGAGTTTATACTGTTTCGG
>JBMOEQ010000460.1:0-1753 GCA_049314655.1 Ferruginibacter sp.
AGTGAAAATAAATTGTATTTACCAATAAAATCTTTTATTGCATTGTCAAGCCAATCAATCAACAAGAGGTATTTTATGGGTCTAGCTTATGGCATCGGTGGGTTAATCTCTACAGCTCCTCAACCAATTTCAGGATTTGGTCCTCCTCCAGCATCATTCAAGGGTCTTCTAGGCCAACAATATTTCGACAAATCTACTGTAACAGCTACTACAGATTCTGGCTGGACTAATTGGGTAGGAAGAGTTGGTATTGATCCATTTGTAATGGCTGGTAATACTGATTTTGGATTCACGGTAACAGGTAATGCATTTTATGATCATAGTGATATCCGTAATCCATTAAACTTACCTTCATTTTCTCAAAAGCCCGAACTAAATAATATTAACTGGCATGGACTATTTATTCCACATTTAATGATTGAACTACCTGCTGTTTTTAAAAATGATCATTCCAATACTATTACACCAAATATTAATAATATTATTGTTGACAATCATGGTATAACAGGTAATTTAAATTCAGGTAGTAGTAGTCAACCAATACTAGCTATTGGCAATGGTAATTTAGGTGGCTGGTATTATTCTATTGATAATATCAATTTGCAAATTATCGATAATGGTTTTACATCTGGAGGAATGGTTGGGAAAGTATTACTTCCTATCAGTGATAAAACTAAGACAAATCAGGAATTAGATTATAGTTGTGTAATCAGTAATAATAACGGTTTGAAATACGACTTTACTGTTAACCAAAAGAGTGATTTAGATTTTCCTATCTGGAATGGAAATGCCGTATTGGAATCAACTTCTAACATACATATTTCGGGAGGAGTGGGAGTAGCTTTTTCTGCGAATGCTACATTAAATGGTCATTTAACAATTGGAGGAGATTTGCCAGAAATAGGACATGTAGATTTTGCTCACATGAAGTTTGAAAATCTGGCGTTTTCGACTTCTCCTAATTATGTTTCAGTTGGAAGTTTTGTTTTTAGTCTGGGAAGTCCACAACATAGTATTGGAGGAAATATAGAAGATGATTTACATAATAATAATGCCCCTATAGGTACTGGTGGAGGATTAATAGGATTTGGAGTTACCATTAATAAAGTAGTACCCTATTATAGTTCAAATAAATTTGGTTTAAAGTTTGACCTTGATGTTAAGCTGTCAGATAAAATAGAGTTACCAAATGCTAAAACTACATTTGATATTTATTTTTATTATAATATCGATCATAGTACATTGAGACCTACAGTAAGTTTTGGAGGTGCTACTTTAGAAAAATTATCTATACATGGTTCATTGCCTGGATTAGCATCCATTGATGGTTCTATAAACTTTACGCATAATGACCCTACTTGGGGTGATGCATTTATAGGAACTGCAAGTGCAACATTTAATGTAGGTGGAGGCATTGGTGTAAAGGCTAATGTAGCTTTTGGAAGTAAAAATGCAATAAATTTCTGGTATGTAGACGCGATGGCTGATTTTGGATTAACAGGAATTCCACTTGGTCTTTCTGGATTATCGGTATATGGATTTGGAGGTGGGGCTAGTTATCATATGGCTTATACACCTGCACCTGCATTAACCAGTATTTCGGGCAAGGATACTTTAAACGCTAATAGTAGTGGAATTACTTATACTCCTGATGCAAGTGTTGGCGTAGGCGTACAAGCAACTTTACTATTTGGATTGGCAGCCAGACCTACGTTTAATGCAGATGTTACACTTGGTATGACATTTAATGAGA
>JBMOEQ010000461.1:0-1737 GCA_049314655.1 Ferruginibacter sp.
AGTCTAAAGAAAATTATGATAGAAAAGTAGTGTCGGTAGCGCAACAAACTTTCCCTATCATTAAAAATATTCGTAAAGAACAAGGCAATCATATAGAAAATGTTGCAGTGCCATTTACTGATGGTAAAAAAGCCATTCAAGTTTTAGCTAATCTCGATAAAACATTAGCCTCCGAAGGAACAGAATTGGCTTATGCTTTGGAACGCAGCATCACATTGGCCTTGATTGATGATGCATGGAAAGAGCATTTACGTGCTATGGATGATTTACGCCATAGTGTACAAACTGCAGGCTACGAACAAAAAGATCCATTGGTAATTTATAAAATTGAAGCCTTTAGTGCATTTAAACAAATGGACGACCAGGTGAATAAAGATATCGTAAGCTTCCTTTGTCATTGTGGTATTCCAATGGAAGAAACCAATGCAGGGAAAATCAAAGAAGGGCGTGAAAAGAAAACAGATATGAGCCGCATGCGGGAAAGAAAAGAAGATTTTGGAGGCCACACATCTTCTTCTACCGGCGGACCGGAATATATGAGTCAAGAAAGTGATTATATCGATCCTTCTGGGCCTATCAAACAAGAACCCATTCGCGTTGATCCAAAAATTGGCAGAAACGATCCTTGCCCCTGTGGTAGTGGAAAGAAATTTAAACAATGCCATGGAAAAGATGTGTGATAAAATGTTAAAAAAGCCGGAAATTAATTTCCGGCTTTTTTAACCCTAAAAACGCATCAACTTTACCCCTTAAATACTTTATTTTTACCCTCAAATAGAAATGATATGAATATTGCTGCATATATAGATCACACGGTGTTAAAACCTACAACACTTGTTGCCGATGTAGAAAAACTTTGTGCCGAAGCCATTGAGTATGGTTTTGCGGCAGTTTGTGTACCGCCATTGTTTGTAAAAAAAGCAAAAGAATTTTTAACCGGCAGTACAGTAAAAACAGCAACGGTTATTGGCTTTCCATTTGGTTATTCGGCTATTGAAGCAAAGGTTGCCGAAACGGTTTTAGCCATTGTTGATGGGGCAGATGAATTAGATGTTGTTATTAATATCAGTGCAATAAAAAATAATGATTGGCAATTTTTAGCCAATGAAATCAATGCCATAATGCCTGTTATTCGAAGAAAAGAAAAAGCCATTAAAATCATTATTGAAAGTGGCATACTTACCGATGATGAGATTATTAAATGCTGCGATCTATATGGTGCAGCTGGTGTAGATTTCATGAAAACATCTACCGGATATGCCGAAAAAGGTGCAACCCTTGAAGCCGTACAACTCATGCGAAAACATTTGGCCGATACCATTCAAATTAAAGCCAGTGGTGGCATTAAAACTTTCGAATTTGCAAAAGCACTGGTAGAAGCCGGCGCAGATAGAATTGGCTGTAGCAGCAGTATAGCTATCGTTCAAGCAGCTAAAGCACAATAATTTTATACCCAATTTTTTATAATGAAAATACTTTCTACGATAGTTTTATTGATGCTTGGCATTATTGTAACACAAGCACAAACTACGCCTACCGACTCCTTAAAAATGAGTGGAGTAAGTTTTCATAAAGACAGTCGACTAGATATTTTAGCACAAAAAGAAGCTGTTTATTATGAAGCGTTAAACAATCCAACCGGACCTCGTATTGCCAAAGGTTACCGACTCATGGTATTAAATACAACTGATAGAACTTACGCCATGAGTATTCGATCAAAATTATTGCAACGTTATC
>JBMOEQ010000462.1:0-1729 GCA_049314655.1 Ferruginibacter sp.
GTGAATAATAAATTTAATCTGATAGGTAATCCATTCCCAAGTGCTATAAATTGGGGAAGTGTAACAAAAACAGATTTAGCCTCTCAATATGCTTGGATTTATAATGAAAATATATCTGATTATACTGAAATTTCAACTGGTACAATTGCTCCTATGCAAGGTTTCTTTGTTGAAGTTAATCCTGCAGTAACAACATTTACCATTCCAAATTTAGTACGGACACATGATGTTTCAACATTCTTAAAAACTTCTACAGCTAATACAAATGAAGTTAGTTTAAAATTCAGCAATGGTACAAAATGGGGTACAACCAGGATTCAGTTTTTAGCAAATGCAACAACAGGTAAAGACTGGTATGATGCATTAAAACTTTTCAGTATGAATACTGCTATACCACAGGTTTATACTACTATCAGCACAGGTCAGAAATTTGCAGTTAATGCCTTACCAACTATTACAACCAGCACAGCAGTTCCTGTTGGAATTCTTGTTCCTGCTAACGGCAACTACTCAATAACAGCCGAAGGTATGGCAAACTTCAGTATGTGTACTGCCATAACATTGGAAGACTTAAAAACCAATACTACCCAGAATCTGTTACAGAATCCGGTTTACAGCTTTACAGCTGCTACTACTGATAATGCCAATCGTTTTGTATTGCATTTTGCTACTTCGGTAGGTATAAACGAAACCGGCAAAACCAATACCGGTATTTATGCTTACGATAACAGTATTTATGTAAATGCCAACGAACAAATCAAACAGATTTCGGTTTACAATACAATGGGTCAGTTGATTAAAACGATAAGCAATGTAAATGGCTTGCAGAAAATCAGTATGAACGGCAATGCTACCGGATATTATATTGTAAAGGTAATAACTGATAAAAACGTGTATTCAGAAAAAGTTTTGGTAAAATAAAACACCTCTCCCTAACCCTCTCCAAAGGAGAGGGAATTAGTTCAGAGGTTAATAAAAAACATCGTTCTTTGTAATAAATAAATTAATAGTAAAGCTCTGCTCTACGCCCCCTCTCCTTTGGAGAGGGGGTTGGGGGGAGAGGTAATCTAAGATATATGAAAAAAGCAATTTTAACAATAGCAATCGTTTTGGGCAGTATATGCCTTTATGCTCAGCCAGTTCCACCGCCTAGTGGTAATGGTTTAAACGGTAATCAGCCAGCTGGTGGTGGAGCTCCTATAGATGGAGGCCTCAGCATATTGCTGGTAATGGGAGCCGCTTATGGTGCAAGTAAATTATTTAAAGTAAAAGAAGCAGAGGAATAGCAAGGCATATATACGCCAAGGTGAGTATAAAAGCTTCATTTCTTTAGCCATAAACCCAACGGGATTCGTTTTCCGTTGGGTTTTATTTTAGTAAGAATGCAGCTGTAGGATAAGTCCATCAGGTTTATCATCCTGTATGAATATCAGGTATTTAAATTGTGCTATGTGATTTAAATGTTAAATTTAACATTTAAATCAATAAACTGCAACCCTATTAAAGAAATAATAGTAAATTTGCATTCTAAAAATAAAAATAAAATGGAAACTCTAAATTCCGAATTAATTAAAGGTAACTGCTATTCCAAAGAAGAAATAGAATCTTACGGTTGTAAATACATAAAAGAAACTACGATAACTATGTTTTATCGCAAAGGAGATACTTTATATATCTTTGATACAAAATGTACAAATCAAGAGGAAAAGCACAAGCTCCTTACCATACA
>JBMOEQ010000463.1:0-1700 GCA_049314655.1 Ferruginibacter sp.
CAGAAGAAGTAATTGCACCCCATGTAATATCTCCTGTTAAGTCTACAAAACTTCCTGTTCCTACTTGATATTGCCATTTTCCGGTTGTAGGCCCTGTTCCAGATCTTCTAATATTATATGATGGAATTGAACTTAGTGATACAATTTTTCCAGCATTTGGAGTTATTTTAAACGTAACAAAATCATTACCAGTAATTGCATTTGCTGCACTAGTTTGTTGAAAATCTATACCACCCCAAGCTGAACCTGCAGCCGAACCTGTTGTTGCAATTCCAGAACCTCTTGTTAAACCAACAACAGTAACATCAGAAGATGAAGTTGATGCAGTAAACGGACTTGGGCCATAATTAGCATTACCACCTGTTAAAGCACTTACTTCCCACGCTGCAATAGTTACTGGAGGTACAGTTACCAATTGATTTCGATCTACTGAAGTAGCTGCATTATAATTACCGTCCCCGCCTTGTGATGCAGTGATAACCGTTGTGCCTGCACCAGCAATAGTAACTGTATTACCCGCAACTGAGGCTACTAAAGGATTGGAACTATTATAAGTTATTGCTAATCCTGAGGTAGTTGTTGCCGTTAAATTAAATGCAGCATCTGTCGTTAATTTATTGGCTAAAGCATTGAATGTAATGGTTTGATCGGCTTTAGAAATATTTGCGGTTAAACCAGTTGGCTGAGTTAAGCTATAATTTCCTGCATCAGCACCACCAAGGGTACTTGTAGATGTAACAGGTTTTGTATTACCAGCATTGGCATCATCAAAATTACCTGTACCGTTTAAGGTTACTACATCCGGAGTAATTACACCATCCAAAGAACCGGAAATAGTAGTTGCAAGAGTACCGTTATAAATTTTATCTACTGCAACCGGATTTAAGATAGTAATTGCCTTTTTGGTTATTTCGCCGGTAAATCCGGTAGGCTGTGTAAGTAAATAATTTCCTGCAGCTGTACCTTCTAAGGTATAAGTACCTGCTAGAGTTACCGGAATATTGGCCGCTGCATTAATAGAATTAAATGTTGCTGATACTGCGGTTTCATTTACTGAAACAAAGGATTGATCAGCCGGTAAAACACCAGCTAAAACCGGTATACCTCCAATAGTAGCTGAATTGGTTTGATCGTATTCTTTAGTAGAAATAGACAAGCCAGATAAAGTAACCGTTTTACGTGTAATGTTTGCTGATAAACCTGTAGGTTGTGTTAATGTGTAATTATCTGCACTTGCTCCTGTTAATGTACTATTTGAAGTAACCGGAATATTATCGGCAACTGCGGCACTACTAAAAGTACCTACTCCATTTAAAATAACTTCATCAGGTGCAATAATACCTACCAATGTCCCCATAATAATAGCATCTGTTGTGTTTGTGTATTCTTTGTTTTGTGCTGAAGCTCCACTTATCGTTAAAGCTTTTGGAGTGATGTTAGCCGATAAACCAGTAGGCTGTGTAATACTATAATTACCAGCTCCTGTACCCGTTAATAAAATGGATGCGGTAACAGCTATTCCATCTGCTACATTTACATCATTAAAAGTTCCATTACCAGTAAAGGAAACTTGATCGCCGTTTATAATACCATTTAAAGTACCCGTAATTTCTGAAAATGCTGTTCTATCGTATACTTTATTGGCTGCAGATGCACCTGATAAAATTAATGACTTTGGTAATACGGTTAGTGTTTGTTGA
>JBMOEQ010000464.1:0-1693 GCA_049314655.1 Ferruginibacter sp.
AAGTTATATATTCAATTTTACAAAACGGAACTACGGATTTAATAGTTCAATAGATTTTTATCATTGGTGTAATTGAAATGCCTCATTCATTTCGCCGCAAAAACTAATTACATGAAAAAAATAGTTTGCTTTGTATTGGTTGGATGTATAAACATTTTTTCAGCTCAATTATTTGCTCAGAAAAGCGATTTCACAAAATTGATCGCTCAAAAAGCTGATCAAATAGAGCAAAAAGTAATTGCTTGGCGCCATGATATTCATCAACATCCCGAGTTGGGCAATAGAGAAATTAGGACTGCCGAACTCATTGCTACTCATTTAAAATCTTTAGGCATAGAAGTGCAAACCAAAGTTGGTGTAACTGGCGTAGTGGGTATTTTAAAAGGTGGTAAACCCGGACCGGTAATAGCACTCAGGGCCGATATGGATGCCTTGCCGGTTGAAGAAAAAAATGGCTTGCCTTTTGCTTCAAAAGTGAAAACCATTTACAATGGAAAAGAAACCAGTGTGATGCATGCTTGCGGTCATGATGCACATGTTGCCATTTTGATGGGGGTGGCCGAAGTATTATCGGCAATGAAAAAAGATATCCCAGGCACCGTAAAATTTATATTTCAGCCGGCAGAAGAAGCTGCGCCTAAAGGTGAAGAAGGAGGGGCGGCATTAATGGTGAAGGAAGGCGTTTTAGACAATCCGAAAGTGGATGTGATATTTGGATTACACATGGATGCACAAACCGAGGTAGGTGTAATAACCTATAAACCGGGAGGCTTTATGGCAAGTGCGGTTGATTTTAAAATTACGGTAAAAGGAAAACCCAGTCATGGTGCTGAGCCATGGTTATCTATAGACCCAATTGTTGTATCCGCACAAATCATCAACAATTTGCAAACCATTGTAAGCAGAAATGTAAACATTACTGAAAACCCTGCAGTTGTTTCCATTGGTTCGATACATGGGGGCAATAGATTTAATATTATTTCGGAAGAAGTTGAAATGATTGGAACTGTGCGTACATTAAGCAATACCGATGAAGCGATGGTATTTAAGCGCATACATCAAGTGGCAGAGAAAACAGCCGAAAGTGCAGGCGCTACAGCTATTGTAGAATTGCCCTATACTGTACATTATCCGGTAACATTTAATCATATAGCACTTACAGAAAAGATGTTGCCTTCTTTACAAAAATCTACAGCAGTAGGAAAAGTGCAACAAGTGCCTGCCATTACCGGTGCCGAAGATTTTTCATTTTATGCGCAAAAAGTGCCCGGTTTATTTTTCTTTATTGGGGGCATGACAATAGGTAAAGATCCCACCACATCGGGCCCGCACCATACACCCGAATTTATGATTGAAGATGCTGCATTTAAAACCGGGGTAATGGCTTTTTGTAATTTGGTGTTTGATTATGGGGCGATGCATAAAAAATGATCGCATTAAAATCGGTTGTGTTTTATTACAAAAAATTGAATGTTAATTGCATATTGTAATGTCTATTTTTTCGGCCCTGCTGATTATGATATGTAGCGTTTATTATTCCTTGTATATCGTGTATTTATTTACGTTGGTATATACCTATTCGACCTCCTACGGGGTCGGGCCAAATTGCGTTCAATTTGGCTAGAGATATATGATCCCTACGGGATATTATTGCATTACAAGAATAAGTTCTATTTAAACATTTTTATGTCAT
>JBMOEQ010000465.1:0-1689 GCA_049314655.1 Ferruginibacter sp.
ATAGCACATTTAATTTGATAATCTCTTCAAATCACAAGCTGGGATAATAAATCATTTTTCAAAAAAAATCATTTATTATTGTTATTCAAATTTTAAAACCTAAATAAATGGAAAAACAAGAATCAAATTACAACATGATTGACTGGTGGAAAAAAGTTGTATTTAAGAATTATGCAAATTTTACAGGCAGAGCAAGAAGAGCAGAATACTGGTATTATGTGTTGGGTAATGCTTTATTAATTATTCCTTTTTACATTTTAGCCATTGTGGGCATTTCTACTGACAATGTAGGTTTTTCTTCTTTAGGATTTGCCGTATATGGGTTGGTGCTACTTGGTACTATTATACCATCACTTGCAGTTACGGTAAGACGTTTGCATGATCTTAATAAAAGTGGCTGGTATTATTTTATAGGCTTTATCCCTTTAATTGGTGGTATTGTTCTGTTGGTGTGGTTCTTTACCGATGGCAATAGATTTACCAATAATTATGGCAACGATCCTAAAAATCCTAACGATGTAGAATTTGATTTTGAAAAACAACCTAATTAAATTTTAATAAGCCATATTAATAAAGCCTTACACAGAAAGTGTAAGGCTTTATTAATTAAATAGGTTGATGTATTTTTAAAAATAAAAATCCCCGCTGCTTCTGCAACGGGGACCATTTATACTTTACTTTTTTTTATTAGTATCCCATTCCACCCATATCAGGAGCACCATGACCATGAGGCGCTTCGTCTTTTGGTTTGTCAGCAATCACACATTCGGTAGTTAACAACATACCTGCAATTGAAGCTGCATTTTCCAAAGCAACACGGCTCACTTTAGTTGGATCGATTACACCTGCTTTAAATAGGTTTTCGTAAACTTCTGTTCTTGCATTAAAACCGAAATCACCTTTACCTTCTTTAATTTTTTGTACCACGATAGAACCATCGATACCAGCATTGGAAGTAAGACAACGAATTGGCTCTTCCAAAGCACGGCGAACAATTGCCATACCTGTTTGCTCATCTGCAATTTGTCCTCTTACTTTAGGCTCAAGACTTGTAATTGCACGAATATAAGCAACACCACCACCTGGTACGATTCCTTCTTCAACAGCAGCACGGGTAGCATGAAGTGCATCATCCACACGATCTTTCTTTTCTTTCATTTCTACTTCGGTTGCAGCACCAACATAAAGTACAGCTACACCACCTGCCAGTTTAGCAAGACGTTCCTGTAATTTTTCTTTATCGTAATCTGAAGTGGTATTTTCTACCTGCGCTTTTATTTGATTTACCCTAGAAGTAATATCTTTTTTAGAACCTTTACCACCAACGATGGTCGTATTGTCTTTATCAATCGTTACAGAAGCTGCCTGACCTAAATAAGTCAAATCAACATTCTCAAGATTGTAACCTTGCTCTTCGCTTACTACGATACCTGCAGTTAAAATTGCAATATCAGTCAGCATTTCTTTTCTACGATCACCAAAGCCAGGAGCTTTTACGGCTGCTACTTTAATGGTACCACGCAATTTGTTTACAACCAATGTTGCCAATGCTTCTCCTTCCAAATCTTCCGCAATGATTAATAACGGACGACCGCTTTGAGCAACTTTCTCAAGAATATGAAGAATATCTTTCATTGCAGATACTTTCTTATCATAAATAAGGATGTATGGATTCTGCAATTCTGTTTG
>JBMOEQ010000466.1:0-1688 GCA_049314655.1 Ferruginibacter sp.
TTGCGTGGTATCCTTGATAAACTGTACGCTTTCGCCTAAATGTGTTTCAAACCTACGCATCTTTGTTAACGAAAGAATATCTGCTTTGCTATAGTATTTAAAATGCTTCATTAGGGAAAGTTAATAAATAATGTGCTAAAATATAAAGCAAAAATTTGGCTATATCAGCTTTATTTAAGCTTTTACAATAATCACTTCAACACATTGCTACAGCAACTTAACACACAATACTATTGTAGCTTTCCTTCAAAATCAAATAAGCATACTGTTAAAATGGGTGACTTCAAAAAACTGAATTGTTACAACCAAATTCGGGTAATTCCAAATTGATAATTACCTTAGATGCTTAAAAGAACGGTTATGCAGTTTATTCCTCAATTGATGTTTCTTGCCCTTAGTGCTTTTGCTACTTGGTTGTTTGCAAAAAATATCATTACCATTAGAAAAACCATCTTTTTAGGCAAAGCCGAAGCGTTAAACGATCAACCGGCAAAAAGAAGACAAAATGTTTTGCTATTGGCACTCGGACAAAAGAAAATGTTCAAAAATATGCCCGTAGCCATCATGCATTTTATTATTTATGCGGGCTTTATCATTATTAATATTGAAGTTTTAGAAATTGTATTGGATGGCGTTTTAGGCACACATCGACTTTTTCTTCCTTATTTGGGCGGTTTATATACCTTCTTAATCAATTGTTTCGAAATATTAGCTTTAAGTGTACTTATTGTGTGCGTGATTTTTTTAGCCAGAAGAAATATTTTAAAACTAAAACGCTTTGTGAGTAAGGATTTGAACGGGTGGCCCAGATCGGATGCTAACTATATTTTATTTACAGAAATTGTACTGATGAGTTTATTTCTGCTAATGAACAGTACCGATAGAGCCTTACAAATTCAAGGCGCCGAGCATTATCACGAAACCGGTAATTTTATTATATCCGGATTCATCGCTCCATTGTTTCAATCTTTTTCTTCTACAACTTTAATTGCCATAGAAAGAACCAGTTGGTGGATTCATATCATTGGCATTTTGGCATTCTTAAATTATTTGCCTTACAGTAAACATTTACACATCATTTTCGCTTTTCCCAATGCCTATTATGCACGTTTAGAACCGTTAGGCAAAATGGATAATATGCCGCATGTACAAAACGAAGTGAAGTATATGATGCAACCAGAGCTTGCTCCAACCGGAGAAGCTGCACCTATGAAATTTGGTGCCAAAGACATTTTCGATTTAAGTTGGAAGAGTTTATTGGATGCATATAGTTGCACAGAATGTGGTAGATGTTCTACAGAATGTCCGGCCAACCAAACCGGTAAGTTATTAAGTCCGCGTAAAATAATGATGGATACCCGTGATCGTTTACAAGAAGTGGGCAAAAATCTCAAAGCCAATAGCGGCCAGTTTAAAGATGATGGCAAAACCTTATTGAATGATTATATTTCGGTGGAAGAATTAAGGGCTTGTACTACTTGTAATGCTTGTGTAGAAGCTTGTCCGGTGAGTATTCATCCTTTAAATATTATCCTTGAATTACGTCGTTCTTTAATCATGGAAGACAGTAATGCGCCACAAGAATGGAATGGCATGTTCAGCAATATTGAAAACAACTTTGCACCTTGGAAATTTAGTCCGGAAGACCGCGATAAATGGGTTGAAGAAATGAATGCCTAATGTTTATT
>JBMOEQ010000467.1:0-1684 GCA_049314655.1 Ferruginibacter sp.
GGTATGCACAATTTGCAATTCCTATTTTAATGAAACACGGAGGGCAAATGATTGCAGGAACACCTGCACCAAATGTAAAAGAGGGTGACTGGAACGGAAACTGGGCAGCAGTGCTTCAATTCCCAAGTATGGAGGCTGCCGAAGGGTGGTACAATTCAGAAGAGTACCAACCCTACAAAAACCTCCGTATTAATGAACTACAATCAGAAACAGGTAGAGTGGTAATTATACCAGGAATGTAAAGTGTAGTTTTCACCTTGAATAACCAAACTTAGTCAATTGCTAGGTTTGGTTAATTATTCTAAAAAATTAATCTCATATAAAAAATGAAAAAAGTACTAGTAACAGGAATATCTGGATTTGTAGGACAGCATTGTGCTACCGAATTATTAAAAAAAGGCTATGCCGTAAGAGGTTCTGTAAGGAGTTTATCAAAAACTGATGAAGTAATAAATGGTATTAAGAAAGAAATTGATCCAAAAGGAAATTTAGAATTTTGTGAACTTAACTTGATGAAAGATGAGGGTTGGGAAAAGGCGATGGAAGGCTGCGATTTTGTATTGCATATTGCTTCGCCATTTGTTGTAAAAGTTCCAAAAGATGAAAATGAATTAATAAAACCTGCTGTTGATGGTACATTAAGAGCATTAAAGGCTGCTAAAAATGCAGGTGTTAAAAGGGTTGTACTTACTTCGTCAACAGTAGCTATGCACGGAGGCAAAGAGGGTTTGATAAAAATTAATCAAGATAGTTGGACAGATGTTAATGCAAAAAATGTAACTGCTTACTTTAAAAGCAAAACACTCGCAGAAAAAAGTGCCTGGGATTTTATAAAAAATCAAACAGGTGATAATAAATTGGAGCTGGTAGTTGTCAATCCCGGACCCATTTATGGGCCAACACTTACAGGCAATTTAGCTACGGAAGCAATGGATTTTTTCAAAAAATTAATAACAGGACAAGTCCCAATGTTGCCAAAAGCTTATTCCGTGATGTCTGATGTAAGAGATGTTGCAGCTATACACGTTGCAGCATTAGAAAATGTGAAAGCAAACGGCAAGCGATATATTGTAACAACTCAAAAACCTCACGCTATTCAAGAAATTGGACAAATTTTAAAATCAAATGGATACAATAAAGTTAGCACCAGACTGGCTCCTACTTTCTTATTGAAATTTATGGCAAAATTTAATGACGAAATGAAGGGAATGTTACCTTTTGTAGGAAACACAATTGAAGCCGATGTGACTAGCACTATGAATACATTTAATTGGACACCTATTGCCTTTGAAAAAACTGTACTCGACACAGCAAAGTCTGTTGAGGCAGTGCTTAAAAAATAAGCTGTATCTAATGCACTTTTAAAATGGTGCTTACAACGTGTTAAACATTGTTGAATTAGCCTAATAGCTTTCTTTCTTATCGGTTAAATAGAAGCCCTGCCCTTGTGGTGGGGCTTCTTGTTTTAAAGCAATAGCAAAGCCCTAAAAGGGCAATGCTGAAAGCTCACGAACACCTGATGGATAGCACCAAACGAAACAACCACAAGGAAGCTGATAAACCTCAAACTTGTATCTAATTGCTTTGGTCGTTTCCTTTACAAACAATTCAGGCGGTAAGGTCAAATTACATACACGAAAATTTAGGGTATCAATCATTTCAAACATTGCATTTATTTTCTGTG
>JBMOEQ010000468.1:0-1665 GCA_049314655.1 Ferruginibacter sp.
ATCTATATTTGTTTCCGAAGGTGTAATTGAACCAAGCGTACCAATGGTCAAATCTTTTGCACCCAAAGTCAATATCCCAGCTGTCATGGTCAAAACACCATTTACGGTAACCGGATTACTTAATGTTACACCTGCTACATTGTTTATTTCGATATTGTTAGCTGTCAGAGCAGATCCTGCAGTTCCCGTAGCGCCTGTAGTTTGGGCAGCAACACCATTAAATACATAGTTAGCTCCGGCGTTCAATACAGCACTATTAGGAAGCGTACCTCCGATACAAGCCAATCCACCTGTGTTTGCGGTTTTCAGTGTTGAACCTGCTCCAATTGTAACTGGATAACTGCTACCAGATACCACCGTATTTGTTTTACAATCCAAAATACCACCGCTATTGTTGTTAAATGTAACTTTATCAAGACCGCTTGATAAAGTAGTTACCGTACCCGTATTATTTAAAGTAGTTTTACCGGCAGCTCCTCCGGTGCTTGAATATAATCCATATAAACTCAACGTTCCAGAATTGGTAATACTGACAGTTGGGGCATTCGTAGCAACATATAAACCATAACAGCTTGCCGTTGTATTTTTCAAGGTCATACTACCACTGTTTAAAACATTAACAGTTGCCAGATTGTTGGCAACACTAAAAATATGCATTACTCCTGTAGAAGCAGTTAAGGCTCCAATATCGGTAGTTATTGTACCCTGATTGTCAAAAGTAAGCGTTGCAGCAACAAGTGCACTGTTAGTTAATGCAATGCCTGCTTTGGTATTAGTACCGGAAATATTGATGGTACCTTTATTGGTAAAACTGATGCTGCCATTCGTCATTGAAGTAAATACAGATGGCTGTGTATTCGTATTTACGTAGTTGCTAAGCGTTGTTCCAGAATTGATAGTCAGATTCACTAAAGAAGCAGCGTTGTAACTGGTAAGGCTAATCAGGCTATTTACACTTCCTGTTGCTGCACTTCCTACGCTAAAACCGGTACCACCGATAATGAAGGGGCTTTTAGTTTGATCTGCAAGCATTATTGCAAAACAACCTCCGATAGCTGGCATATTAAGGGTAGTAGTTCCATTAAAAAGAAATTTATAGGTAGAATTAGGATCTACACTCACATTGTTGATGCTTGCGCAGCCAGCACTTGTAGAAGCAGTTTGAGTAATGGTAAGCGCCCCGGTTCCGGAATAGGAAAATTCCTCAGGTACTAGAGCAGTACCATACACTTTAGGATATGCACATATAATTCCATAATTTCTAGCTGCCTTATCGCTGGTAATATTTAATGTACCATTATTCACGATATTACCACCTTGCAGCAATACTAGTGGTGTAGCTATTGCGTCTCCGGTATAGCCGCGTACAGTAAGTGTTGCTCCGGTATTTATTGTCAAAATTGAACCGCTTACAGGTCCCACGAGATTGGTTATTGTAAGTACTCCAATTTGTAGGGTACCCGATGCCAATGTAGGTTGAAAAGTTGCAACAACATTTGGTGTACCTGTAATACCACCCTGGATTAGAACGTAGTCAACAGTTCTGGTTTGCCCGGGATAAGTATCTGCACCAGCTGTTGCACCTCTTACGATTGTCCAGTTGTTAGCATCTGTCCAATCGGCACTGGTGCTACCATTCCATGTAAATGTGTCTTGTGCACAAAG
>JBMOEQ010000469.1:0-1660 GCA_049314655.1 Ferruginibacter sp.
GACTTTCCTTTCCCAGATTTAAATCCCCATAACTATTCAGAAGCTGATTAGTTACACATCCTCCAATATAAATTTTCCTTTCTGATAAATATTTCAGGAATAGTTTCCTGTTATATTCCCTTTTAGTAACCATTCTATGAGAACATTATTAAAGCATTCATTATCAAGTATATAAACTTATTCGTCCATAAAATGTAGGGATAGGTTTTAGTCCAAGTAACAACTTTGTAGGGGTAAAATATTTTTTTTATGCTTAAATGCAAATGATCTTTGTGTTTCAAAACCAGCTGGAAATAATGAAGGCGCAATTTGCCTGAAGATGATTCTCAAGAAGCGCTCATTTTGAATCCAGATAAAACCAGTATTAATCCAATAACCAACCAACTATGAAAAACTTACTTTTACTTTTCCTGGCACTATTTTTAACTGGTGTTGCCAATGCGCAACTTACCGGTGTAAAAACCATTAAAGCCACGGGTGGCGACTATGCTACTTTTACCGCAGCCGTCAATGCGCTAAACTCTTCGGGCGTTGGCGCAGGAGGCGTTACCTTTAATGTAGATGCCGGCTTTGTTTCGGTTGAGAATTGCCCGGTTATTACAGCAACCGGAACTTCAGCAAATCCCATTGTTTTTCAAAAATACGGTACCGGTGCAAATCCTGTGATAAAACCAATTTACACAAATCCAAACAGTGCCGGTATTGCCATACGAGGCGGCGACTATTTTACTTTTGATGGGATTGATATTTCAACAGTTTTTGATCCAAACGGTAATAATACTTATAGTTTTGATTTTGGATATTATATACTCAATGCTTCAACTGCAAACGGGGCTCAGTACAATACCATTAAAAACTGTGTCATCACACTCTACCGTGGCAAAATAGAAACACGGGGAATCTACCAAAATATTATAGTAAATCCGATTTCTGCCGCAGGTGCCAACTCCTATAATACATACGACAATATTTTTATTCAAAATTCCTGCTGGGGCATCTATTTAAAGGGCCATTTGGTAAATAACGATCTTTCCTGCGTAATAAAAAACTGTACCATAGGTGCTGCTACTGCCAATGATATCGGGAACAGTGTTACCTCAAGCGGTATCCGGGTTACAGGCTCGGCAGGTATCAATGTTTTTAACAACGAAATACGTAATGTAACGGTAACACAATCATTCTTGTATGGCTTGTGGCTCGAAAATCCGAAAGGCATCAACAATATATACAACAATAAAATACATGATCTGATTAGTACACATTATGCTTCTTTATCCGTTGTGTATGGAATTCATATTACCTGTCTGAGTTCCTATACAACAGTTTGCAACGTTTATAACAACGCGGTTTATGCCTTGCAGCATGGCGCTACTGAACCATCGGCAACCAGGGCTATTCAGGCAATGGGTATGACGGGTACAGGATCTACAGGAAATTTTTACTACAATTCAGTGCGGATTGAAGAAGATGCTAATCCATCGTCCACCTGTTTTTATAATGGCACAAAAGCAAATCTGAATAATAATATTTTCGCCAATTTCTCAGCTGCCGGTGCTACATCAACAAGACATTGTATCTACAATGGTGCTACATTACTGGCTTCCAATTACAACGATTATTATATCGCAGCCGGAACCAATAATTACGTGGGGTATTCCGG
>JBMOEQ010000470.1:0-1660 GCA_049314655.1 Ferruginibacter sp.
ATTTTTCAAACCCAATATTTCTACACTCGTTGGACAGCTTTATCCTCGTGGCGATAAACGCTTAGATGCTGCTTTCACTTTATTTTATATGGGCATCAACTTGGGCGCATTTTTCTCTCCATTGATTTGTGGTATTTTGGGCGACACCGGTAATCCCGCAGATTTTAAATGGGGATTTTTAGCCGCCGGTATAGGAATGGTATTTGGCGTAATTTCTTTCGAACTCATGAAAAAGAAATATCTCGTAACCCCCGATGGAGAAGCAGTAGGCGCCATTGCAAACAAAAAAAGAGATACAGATCAAAAGCCCGATAGTGAAAAAGCATTGCATGAAATTGCAGAAGCTGCCCCGGTAGGTAAAATTTCTAACTTAAGCATGATCATTTGGGGTTCTGTTGCTGTTATTTTAATTGGTGTATTTCATTTTGTAATGGATCAAGATTGGATTGGCTCTTGTATTTTCAGTGTATCAATTGCAGCACCACTTTTAATTTTATCAGATACATCTCTTAGTAAAATTGAAAAACAACGGATCATTGTAATTTTCATTGCTGCTTTCTTTGTTATCTTCTTTTGGGCCGCATTTGAACAAGCAGGCGCTTCTCTAACTTTCTTTGCCGATGAACAAATGAACAGAACCGTAAATATTCATACCAACTATGGTGTAGTTTATTTAATTATTTCTGCTTTAGCCGTTTTATTATATTATACACTTCAACGCATCATGAACATTCCTATTGAATTCAAATACTTATTTGGAGCAATGGGCTTAGGCTTAGTTTTTTTAACCGCAAAAGCATTTTTCCAAGGAACAAGTTTCGATTTAGTAGATATTCCTGCTTCTGCATATAATAGTGTAAACGCTATTTTCATTGTAGTATTAGCACCTTTGTTTGCCGAATTTTGGGGTAAATTAGGCAGGTCCAATATGGAGCCTGCATCTCCCTACAAACAAGCAATTGGCTTAGTGTTTTTAGCACTGGGATATGTAGTAATTGCCATCGGCGTAAAAGATTTGGGTGCAGTAAAAGTGAGCATGATGTGGTTAATAGTATTGTATTTGCTACATACTATTGGCGAGCTTTGTTTATCTCCAATTGGTTTATCGTTAGTAAACAAATTAGCACCTGCTCGTTTTGCTTCTTTATTAATGGGAACGTGGTTTTTAGCCAATGCAACCGCCAATAAATTTGCCGGAACGTTAAGTTCTTTTTATCCGGAAGCAGGAAAACCAAGTAGTTTCTTAGGCTATCAAATGACCAATATTTACGACTTCTTTATTTTGTTCATTGTAATGGTAGGTGTAGCTGCAGTAATTTTATTTGTACTTAGCAGATATATGTTGAAAATGATGCACGGTATTCGATAAAAAAATAAAAATACAATTCATAAAGAGGTAACTGCGGTTGCCTCTTTTTTTTATTCAAGGATGAGTAATTTTTTTATACAAGAGATTGGGTTTAACTTCCCCTAAACATTTTTTAATGGAGCATACACGCAAACATCCGCAAGCACTTCCCTTTTTGTTTTTTACCGAAATGTGGGAACGCTTCGGCTACTATTTAATGATTGGCATTTTCACTTTGTACTTAAAAGATATTAAAACCGGATTTGCCATGACGGAAAAAGAAAGTGCCGATCTATATGGCACTTTTATTGC
>JBMOEQ010000471.1:0-1659 GCA_049314655.1 Ferruginibacter sp.
AGCATTGATAATTTCTGTTTTGGTAAGTAAAGGAGCAAGTATTACAGTGCGGGTTTGATTGGTTCTGCCGAAAGTGGTGTAATGATTATCATGATCGCACATCGGACCAATATGATAACCTTTAGCTAAGGTTTTTAAAAAATCATCTTCATAACTGCTAGGAGCGGGGTCAGTATAATTATTGGTAGTAGAAAATGCGCTGCCGCTTCTTATGGCTAATCCTTTTATTTGTGCGTCTGCTGTAGTATTGAAAAGCGTAGCCGGTTCATTTAAATTTTCAAAATCGCCGGTTTGAGGATGCGCTAAACTACTAAAGGTATTGGGATAGCTGTTAACGATGTTCCAATATTGAGAATAACTCCCTTTGGCGCAAAAAATATTATAATTATTACTAGGCCCCCAAGCACCACTTCCGCTTTCCCAACCCACTAAACCGGGAACACCGTATGTAAGTACATGGCCACCGGTAGAGATAGTTCCCCACTCCATTCCAAAAAGGGCAATAAAAGCACCATCGCTATTGGAAGTATCGGCCTGGTTAGAGCCTAATGCATAATTAGCCACTCGCATACCCGGATTTCTGGCAGAGCTGTAATGGTTGTGTTCCGAAATGCCCAAGAAATCCATCTGATAACTTTGTTTGGCATAATAGTAACTTTTGCCGGGAGTAGATATGCCACTCGTTAAACTATCCTGATTGCCATCTGTATAAGCCGTATGAGAATGTAAATTGCCAAAATAGTAATTGTACTGCCCATTGGTTACAAGGGCACAAAGAAAAAAGAATATGGTAATGCTCAACTTCATAATACAAATTCGATTGCGTAAGATCTTTTTGTTTGAAGTTTTCAGGTGTAGGGACAGGCTGTAAAGGTAAGTATAACATGGTACAATTATAAGTTAAGCTATTGTTTAAGGCTTGTACACAAATAACTACAAAGAATACGTTTAATAGTCTATATATTTATTCAAAATTATTTTACAACTTTGCATTCTATCAATCAATAGCCATTCGCTATTATCCTTCCAATTATCTACTGAATTACGTTTTTGATTCTACAATAGTGTTTTAGCATAATGATGTAATGTCTCCATTCGCTAAATAGCTGTTTTACCTGATCCTTTTCCACCTGAGTAAACATCACTCACCAAGTAAAACACATTATTGATGAAATTGGTACAACCTGTTGGCACTGTAAAAACAGCTCCAAAAAATTACTCGAAAGACACATTTGCAAAACTATTGAAGCTTGCCTTTAGCGTAAGAATTTCAAAAAAATATACAGCCATATTTTTGGGTTTGGTTTTCAATTGTGCAGCAATGGCACAAACAATCCCTACAAAATCATTGATTACAAATCTTAATTTACTGAATGCCGATAATTCAACTGCTGCAGCAGATGGTGTAAGAAATGATTATAACAATCGTTTCAGCAATGCAATTGATCAATACGATAACCTCAAATTGATGAATATCAATGAAACTTTTGGCACCATGCGTAATGGTGAGTATTTAGCTACCGAAAGAAGGGCTGATATTATTTCTAATGATACTATTTTTTATCGCTTCTTGAAATCTACTCAACGCAGTTATCAATTAGAATTTATTCCAATAAATTTTGCCGGCACTTCTATCAATGCTGTTTTATATGATAGTTA
>JBMOEQ010000472.1:0-1657 GCA_049314655.1 Ferruginibacter sp.
ATTAATTTTGTCCATTGCAGAGAAGGAAGCATTCGATTTTTCTGCTGTTGATAAATTAGGCAGCTATCAATTGGATACAACCTCTTTAGATCAACATATTGAAAAGGTATTGCACTACCCACTCGTGGATGTGGCTGCAATTAAAAAAGCCCAATTCAAAATTGTAGTAGATGCCGTAAATAGTTCAGGGGCCATTGCAGTGCCTGCATTGTTAAAAGCATTGGGCGTTAAAGAAGTTACCGTATTAAATGCTGAAGTGAATGGAAAATTTGCACACAACCCAGAGCCATTGCCCGAGCATTTAACAGCCTTGAGTAATGAAGTAGTAAAACTAAATGCCGACTTAGGAATTGCAGTAGATCCAGATGTAGATAGGCTTTGCTTTGTATGTGAAGATGGTAGTATGTTTGGCGAAGAATATACCCTAGTGGCAGTGGCGGATTATGTGTTAAGTAAAAAGAAAGGGAATACGGTGAGCAATATGTCTTCTACAAGAGCATTGAAAGATGTTACCTTGAAACATGGTGGATTGTATTTCCCAAGTGCTGTGGGGGAAGTAAATGTGGTTAATAAAATGAAAGCAGTGGATGCTGTAATTGGGGGAGAAGGTAATGGCGGTATTATTGTTCCCGACTTGCATTACGGTAGAGATGCTTTAATTGGTATCGGTTTGTTCTTAACTCATTTGGCTCAACAAGAGAAAACAATTAAACAATTGCGCAATACCTATCCGGATTATTTTATTAGCAAAAATAAAATTGCCCTGCAAAAAGAAACAGATGTTTTACAGATCTTCGATAAGATAAAGGCCAAGTATAAGAATCAACCCATCAATACAGAAGATGGATTGAAAATTGAATTTGATACCGATTGGGTGCATCTTCGGACAAGCAATACAGAGCCTATAATTAGAATTTATGCGGAAAGTAATTTTGAAACAACTGCCGATAACATCGCAAAAAGATTGATGCAGGATATTGGAGAAATGGCTTAGTATTTAGAAGTTTTAAAAATAGGATTTTGAACATCAATATATTTTTTTAAAATACTCAGTGATCAATACTCAGTAGGTATGAATACAAATAGAATTTATTTTGACAATGCTGCCACCACCTCCCTGGATCCACATGTGTTGGAAAGCATGATGCCTTATTTGACCAATAAATTTGGCAATCCATCTTCTATTTATTCCTATGGTAGAGAAACCAGGATGGCCATTGAAGCGGCAAGAAAATCAGTGGCTAAATTGCTAAACGCTCATCCTGCTGAAATCTTTTTTACCAGTGGTGGAACAGAGAGTAGCAATACCGCTATCCATGCAGCAGTCAATGATTTGGGTTGTCGGCATATCATAACTTCTTCAATTGAACATCATGCTGTTTTGCATACTGTTGAAAATTTAGGGACACAAGAACGCGCTAAAGTTAGTTATGTAAAATTGTTGTCAGACGGACATATCGATTTAGAAGATTTGGAAAGATTATTGGCTTCATCTGAGTCGAAATCACTGGTAACACTCATGCATGCCAATAATGAAATTGGCAATATGTTGGATATGCAGGCAACTGGTAATTTGTGCAAATTGTACAATGCTATCTTCCACAGCGATACGGTACAAACAGTAGGGCATTTCCCCTTTGATTTACGCAATACACCG
>JBMOEQ010000473.1:0-1654 GCA_049314655.1 Ferruginibacter sp.
CGTCAAGATTTATTTGCTGTTCAATATTCGCAACGTTTCTTTCCAAGATTAACCGAAAAGTCATTTGTAGAAATTATTGAATCCTTGATAAGATGCAATCGTTTACCGGCAATGTTGATTGACCCTGTGAATTTGGGTGCAAATGATTTCATTGTATCAGGATATATTCAATTGGCAGACCCTAGCAATATCTCAAATTTATTCAGTCCTATTGAACCTCCGGCTCAACCTGTATTTGATAGTGAAACACTCTTGCAATTGCGCCATGTTTATATGCTTATACATTCAACTGGAATGCCTACTGATTGTGAAACTGATTTTGCCAATTGGGCGAACTGGAATTATGGACTTAAAGAAAATTATGAAGATTGGATAAACCGTTTACGTCAATATCTAGGAGAAGATCAAGCTTATATATGTAAACCGCCAACAAAACCTGCTTATATTACTTTGCGTGAAAACGGGGTAAATCAAATTACTAGCATGAATACGATACCGCGTTTGTGCGGCGGTAATTCACCGTTATTTCCAGAAACACCATTAGACACCTCTACTTGTAATACGCCCAATCAATTGCTGGTTGATATTGCCACTGAAAAATACCAACTGTATGTAGATAGTTTGGCTAATAGCTTTGATAGTATTTATCTGGCAAAATGCTTATCTGCTAAATCTTTCGAAAGGTTTACAGTTTCTTACATCCAATCAGAGTATCATTATACACTTTATTATTATGACCAGTCGGGTAATTTAGTAAAAACAGTACCACCTGAAGGGGTAGATGCCCATTTTGGGGATCAAGATTTCTTGAATAATGTACGTCAAGCTAGAGATCGGGTAAAGAATGGGGAAGATATAACACTTGTTCAAAACAATTTACAGCCCAACCATCGATTAGTAACCGAATACCGCTACAATACCCTAAATCAAGTGGTTTTACAACAAACCCCTGATGCCGGAGAGAGCAGGTTTTGGTATGATAAATTGGGTAGACTCGTACTTAGCCAAAATGCAAAACAAGTGCGAGAAGATTTGTATAGTTACACATTATACGATGACCTAGGAAGGATAATAGAAGTAGGAGAGTTGGGATCTAAACTATCAGCGCCTCCAAATACTCGTGATCAAGCATTATTAAATGGATGGTTAGAGAATAAATCAGCTCGAGAAATTACCCGAACAACTTATGATAAGCAATATTTTGAAGGAGATGGAACACTTTGTACAGAAGTACTTTGTCAACAAAATTTGCGTAATCGAGTAGCCACTTCTGCATTTTATGCATCAGGTGTAGTGGGTGTAGCCTTGCCGGAAACCCATAATCACGCTACGCATTACAGTTACGACTTACATGGTAATGTAGATGTGTTGCTTCAGGATTTCAACTCTGGCACCATGAAAACAACCAACAATCGATTTAAGCGATTGGAGTATAATTACGATTTGATTAGTGGTAAAGTGAATGAAGTGGCATATCAGCCCGGTAAAACAGATGGTTTTTATCACCGTTATAGCTATGACGCCGAAAATCGTATAACAGTTGTTGAAACCAGCCAAGATAGAGTAGTATGGGAGGAAGATGCACGTTATAGTTATTATAAACATGGGCCCTTAGCACGCACTGAGTTAGGGCAATTGCGTGTACATCGCGGAA
>JBMOEQ010000474.1:0-1649 GCA_049314655.1 Ferruginibacter sp.
TTCTGAACCACTTGCATTAGAAATACCACCAACGGCTGTAGCATAATTTGTAGTTGCAGTAGCTGAAGTTCCTAACCCTACTGAAGAATTACCTAAAGCATTGGAATCAGCACCAACTGATACACAGTAAAATCCTGTTCCTCTAGCTCCACCACCAATAGCAATTGCATTTGCATCAGTAGCTCCAGAATATCCATCAACCCTTCCATTACCTATTGCAATAGCACCACTACCACTTGCATATCCACCATTACCCATAGCAATAGATGCCGTGCCTGAGGCAACAGGTCGTAGGAGTGTTGTTGCATTTTCTGCATAATACCTCATGGATTTTTTATCACCAGTAATCCAATTAGTACCATTACTAACGATTTCAGTACCTTCACCTAATCGTAAAGTTATTGTAGTGCTACCATCAATTGTTTCTGCACCGTTAGGGTCAATTGTAATAACATCGGTTGAAGTTGCAGAGGTATTCCAAATAGTTACATTAAATCCTGAACCAAGTGTCGCTGCTGCTGTTAAGCTAATAGTAAATGTACCTGAAGTACAGTTAATTACTTTTCCTAAATCACCAGTAACAATCGTATAGGCTGCTGTTTTATTATCTATAGTTATTGTTGAACTACCACCCCCTCCACTTACTGTTGACCAAGCACCATCACCACGCAAATATGTTGTTATTGACGGAGTGCCTGTTGCACTAATCCCACCAACAGGTAATCCTGTACAATTTGTTAATGTGCCGCTAGACGGAGTACCTAATACTGGAGTAATAAATGTAGGGCTAGTGGTTAATGCTAATGCTGTACCTGAGCCTGATGTAGAGTATGAAGTCCCCCAAGCAGACCCTGTAGAATTAGCAATTCCTGAGCTAGGATAAACTGTAGGAGTATATAAGTTACCTAGTAGTTGACTTAATGTTGACATCTTAATTTATTTCCTTTTTATAATCCATATCTATTTTTAAAAAGATTAAAAGTTGTAGTAATCTCACTAGCAGATAATTCTCTATTATATAATAGGGCTACAGAAATTGACCCATTAAAAAATCTACCCCCACAACAGGGGTCTGAAGCAATTTTTATATCATTTAAATTAGTGCTAGCATGAGATACATTATTAGTGCTAGTAGTAATTCCACTAGATTGACACAAATAAGCTATTGCTGATGTACTTGTAACAGTAAGAGCAACCATGCACCATGTTGCATTGGGTATTATTAATCCACTACTCCAATCATAGGTATTACCAGCATCATTCCAAGTATAGCCAATTGAATTTGATGCAGGTCCAATGTTTACTCCAGTTGTATTTGTTCCCCTAGAAAAAAAGATTCCATCATAAGAAGCTTGAGTGCCATTTCGTTTTAGCCATGTTATAAATGTTGCAGCAGATGTTACAAGAGAACCTGAACATTGAACATAATCATTAGTCCCATCAAAAACAATAGCACCACTATTAAAAGTTGGACCATTAATTAATGTACCATTTCTACTATTGCCACTTAAATCAGTCCAAGTAGTTCCAGTTCCTGGATAAGAACTAGAAACATCAGCATCTAAATATAGGGATAATCCTGATTGTATAACAGCTGGAATAGCAGGTTCTCTATTGCCAGCAGCAGCTCTTAGCATATTACTTAACAT
>JBMOEQ010000475.1:0-1646 GCA_049314655.1 Ferruginibacter sp.
GTTAAAAAAACCGGGGTTATTTTATGTCATTTAACATTTTTAAACAATTAAACGCAGATGCACAGGAAGGGTCAGCCGCCGATGATGTGGTTGAAACTGCTGCGGTAACAAACGTGCCTGTTCAAGCTCCCGTTGCTGAAACAATTGCAACTCCACATGATGATTTTGATTGGAGTGTGGACAAAAGAAATGTAACCAGTTATTCTGCTGAAGAAAAAGCAAAGTATGACTCGGTTTACGACAACACTTTCAAACAAATCAATGATGGTGAAATGATCCAGGCAACTGTTGAATCATTAACCAAAACTGATGCGGTTGTAAACATTGGTTTTAAAAGTGATGGTTTGATTTCTCTGAATGAATTCCGTGATATTCCCGGTGGTGTTAAAGTAGGGGATGTTATTGAAGTAATGGTAGTAGAAAAAGAAGACCGCGAAGGTAATTTGCACCTTAGTCGCAAAAGTGCTCGTATTACACGTGCATGGGAGCGCATTATGGAAGTACATAAAACTGGTGAAATTGTTACTGGTTTGGTTACTAGCAAAACCAAGGGTGGTCTTATTGTGGATGTATTTGGAATGGAAACCTTCTTACCAGGTTCTCAGATTGACGTTAAACCAGTTACAGATTACGATCAGTTTGTTGGCAAAACAATGGAATTTAAAGTGGTTAAGATCAACGAAACCATCAAAAATGCCGTTGTATCTCATAAAGCTCTTATTGAAAGTGATATTGAAGCACAACGTGCTGAAATCATGGGTAAATTGGAGAAAGGTCAAGTATTGGAAGGAACCATTAAGAATATCACCGACTTTGGTGCATTCCTTGATTTGGGCGGATTAGACGGTCTATTGTATATCACTGATATTTCATGGGGTCGTATCAATCATCCAACCGAAGTATTGAAACTAGATCAGAAAATCAATGTAGTAGTATTGGATTTTGATGATGATAAAAAACGTATCAGCCTTGGCTTGAAACAATTGACTCCTCATCCTTGGGATACTTTAGCAGAAAATCTTAAAGAAGCTGAAATTGTGAAAGGTAAAGTGGTGAACATCGAAGATTATGGTGCATTCCTTGAAATTACTCCAGGTGTAGAAGGTTTGGTTCACGTAAGTGAAATCACTTGGGCTAATACACCAATCAATGCTAAAGAATTCTTTAAGTTAGGAGATGAGTACGAAGCAAAAGTGGTAACACTTGATAAAGACACCAGGAAGATGAGCCTTAGCATTAAGCAAATGGCAGAAGATCCTTGGAGTACCATCGAAACTAGTTTTGCTGAAGGTAGCAAGCATACTGGTACTGTTAAAAACATCACGCCTTATGGCGTGTTTGTAGAATTAGCAACAGGTATTGGTGGTATGATTCATATCAGCGACTTGAGCTGGTTGAAGCGCTTTAATAACCCTAATGAATACACTAAAGTTGGTAATACCATCGATGTAATCATTATGAGCATTGATAAAGAAAGTCGCAAATTGCAACTGGGCCACAAACAAATTGAAGAAGATCCTTGGAATTCCTTGGAATCAGTATTCGCTGTGGGATCAGAGCATGAGTGTACTGTTATCAAGAGAGACGATAAAGGTGCCGTAGTTCAATTGCCTTATGGCCTTGAAGGATTTGTACCTGCCCGTCAT
>JBMOEQ010000476.1:0-1626 GCA_049314655.1 Ferruginibacter sp.
GTAACCTCTATAATTGATAGTATATCTATTAAAGCAGATTTGGCTGGTACAACTGCAAAAATGTATGGTTTTTCTAATGGAATATTTTCCAATAATATACCATTGGCTTATGGGTATAACCCTATAGCAATTGTTGTTACTGCTGAAGATAGTGTTACCCAAAACATATACGGAATTAATATTTTAAGACAAGAGTTAGCCCCTGATGTTACTTACCCATTTTCGCAAGGTATATTCTATGTAAATAAAAAAACACCCACAGTAATTCCTACTAATTTTAGCGATACGGCAGACAATTATGCTATCAGTCCCAATTTACCTAAAGGAGTAGTCTTAAGTACAGTAAATGGCAGAATTACTGGTATGCCAACTGATACATCGAGTATGAAAACGTATCAGATAATTGCTCGGAATTTTGGTGGAGCAGATACTATTCTTATCGATTTTGAAGTGCAGTATCCTGAACCCGTTATAAACAGAGTATCAAAGGACTCGGTTTGTTACGGCGACAGTATTATAGTTTATGGTAAATACTTTAACTGGGTAAAAAAAGTAATGCTGGGTAGTAAGCCTGTTGCGTCGTATAAAATATTGACGGATACTACAATGAAAGTTCTTCTTGGTAAAATTAAAACAGGGTATTTAAGTCTTTCGAATATTTATACTACAGGGGTAAGTAGTTTTATGGTACATGTGGGTGAAGTGCCTGTTTTTAGTGTGTTTCCTAATCCCATGCAATTATGTGGAGGAGTAGCCAGAGAGGTAAATACTAATTTAACCAGCTTTGCAAATCTTAGTTGTAGCAATGGACAAACAGGAACCAGTGTTTTTGTAAATACTGCTGGCACATATACGATTACTGCTACAGACTCTATTAAATGCAAGGGATCAACAAGTTTTACAGTCACCAATTATACCCCATGTGGTGGATACCTTGAAATGAAATCTGATTCTGTTATAAATTATTTTGGAGATACTATAAAAGTGGTAGTTAAAATAAAGAATGGAGTAAATATTTTTTCTACTTATGGATACCTAAAATATGATACAGCATATTTAGCCGTAGTTGATGCAAAGGTTGGAGATTATCTTGGCATCAATATCATAAACCAACCCCCTGTTGTCGTAAATAATGAAATAAATTTTGGTATGACCAAAAAAACAGGTCAGCTAGGTAGTAATGGTGATGGAACAGTGTATGAATATAGGTTTGTATTAAAGAAATTACCACCATCCGTATTATATGATGAATGGTTTTATAATAGTTTCCCAGTAGTTTTTTCATTATCTAAATTAACTGTTTACAACACATCCGGTATACAACCGTTATCGTTTAATGCAATTTCGTTACTGAATGATACTACCAAATGTAAATACTATGTACCTGTGTGGCCTGGAGATTTAAATAATGATAAGAAAGTAAATGTAGCAGACTTATTACCTATTGGGTATTTTTATAGTTTACAAGGGCCAATAAGACCCGATGCTAGTTTGCAATGGACTGCACAACCTGGTATACTTTGGGGCTACGATATTGCTGGAAGAAACAGTAATGCTTACGAAACTTTTGCAGATGGTAATGCTGATGGAATTATTGATTTAGCCGATCAGGCCGCAATAGGATTT
>JBMOEQ010000477.1:0-1625 GCA_049314655.1 Ferruginibacter sp.
AATGCAAGTGGTACTATAAGTGTTACATCTAGTTTGGGTTCAACAACCAGCTCATCTTCTTACACCAATTTGGGGTATATTTCCAATGCTTCAACCGATTGGAATACAACTACAACTTGGCTTGGAAGTGCAGTTCCTCCTGCAGCAGCAACAGTAACCATTGTACATGCAGTTACTGTAAATGGTACTGTAACGAATAACCCTAATACCGTTACTATTAATGCTTCCTCTTCTTTAACATTTGGCGCATCAGGTGCATTGGGTATTAATACTTCCTTAACTAATAATGGTACATTGGCTTGGACAACTTCGGGTACTTTAACCATGGCAGCAAGCAGTACTTTAACCAATAATGCAACATTTACTAGAGGTACCGGAACAATCAATTTCTCGGGAGCAGGTACAATTAATGGATCGGCTGCCATAACATTGAATAACCTTACTATTAACACCGGCGTTTTAACATTAACAACTGTTCCAACTATTGCAGGTACATTTACCATCAACAACGGTAATGTATCTACTGCACCTATTTATACCAACACTTCAACATTATTTTATAATGTTAGCTATAATCGTTTTAATGAATGGAATGCTTCCGGAATTGGTACAATAGGTTCAACCCCGGGTTATCCTAATCATGTAACCATCAATACCGGCACTTTCGATATTGTGAATGGTGTTGCTGGTACAGCTCGAGCATGTGCAGGAACATTAACCGTGAATAATGGCGCAATATTTAATTTCAATGCATTTGCTGCAACATTTACTGCAGGCAATGGGGTAACCATCAATACAGGGGCAGTTATGAATGCAAACACTTTAAGTGGTGCTTTCAATGTAACAGGCAATGTTGCCACTATTGGATCGGGTTCATTGAATATGGGGTCTATGACTAGCGACTTAACCGTAACAGGATCTATTAGTAATGGTGGCACATTAACACAATCATCTTCATCGGGTAGTGATATTTTTGTAACCGGTGATTTTAATAATACGGGAGGCGCTTTTAATAATTCTGGTAGGGCTGTAAATTTAATCGGTACAGGTACTCAAACCTTATCGGGTACATTAAATGGTTCGGTTCCATCCAATTGCTTTGCATTTTTAATCATTAATAAAGCTTCAGGTGGAGTTACACTTTCTACACCTGTAAATGTATCCAACGTACTTACTTTAACTCAAGGTATTGTAACAACAACAACAACAAATATTTTAACGATTACTGCTACGGGTACCGGCGGAATTTCTGGCGGAAGTACAACAGCTTATGTGAGTGGACCATTAGCACGAGCCATTCCGGCTAATCTTGCTTCCGGTTCTACTTATGTATTCCCAGTAGGAAAAGGGGGCACTTATTATCCTTTATCTGCTGTTAATCCAACCAGCGGAGCAAGTGCGCCTACACTAACTGTAGAAGCATTTAATAGTAATCCGGGTGGATCTGCCGATGCATCTTTATCATCTGTAAGTACTACTGAATATTGGTCATTAGCAGCTACAGGAAATTTTAACGGTACATCGGTATCGCTTACACGCCAAATTGCAATTGGTAGTTTTAATACCATAGGTAATAGTACTTCTGCCGCCGGAACGTATACTAATATTGGAGGTACAGTTGCATC
>JBMOEQ010000478.1:0-1618 GCA_049314655.1 Ferruginibacter sp.
GATGTTAATCTTCAAAAAATGCATCTTCCCCTGTTTTGGAAGATTGAGCTACCATTTTTTCAAGTGTTTTAATTTCTTCCGGGGTAAAATATCGCCATTTTCCTACAGGCAATCCTGTTAAGGTTAAGTTCATAATTCGAATTCTTTTTAGCGTTTCTACCTCATAACCCAAAACCTCACACATTCTTCTAATCTGTCTATTTAAACCTTGTGTTAAAATAATACGAAACCGTTGTTTCCCCTCTTGCTTAACAAAACACTTTTTGGTAACTGTACCCAATATCTTCACCCCATTGCGCATCTTATCTATAAATTCTCCGGTAATGGGTTTGTTTACAGTAATGAGGTATTCTTTTTCGTGATTGTTGCCCGATCGTAGAATTTTATTTACAATATCGCCATCATTGGTTAAAAATATTAATCCTTCCGATGGCTTATCTAATCTACCTATAGGAAATATTCTTGTCTTGTAATTTACAAAGGAAATAATATTGGTTTTATCTTTTAAATCGGTAGTGCAAGTAATACCAACAGGTTTATTAAACGCCAAGTAAACCGTTTTTACTTTTTTAACAATAGGTTCCCCATCAATTTCAACAATATCGCCGGCATTTACCCTGTTTCCTTTAATAGCAATATTGTCGTTAATGGTAACCCTGCCTTGGTCTATATAATTGTCCGCTTCCCTTCTCGAACAAAATCCGGTTTCACTGATGTATTTATTTAAACTTTTATCCATGTGTAAACATCAAATTTAATCATTTAAATGACGCTACACAGGTTCTTATAAAGCTTTTGCCCAGATCGTTTTGAAGTATGGAGATGTGTTATCGTGGGGCGTGTGGATAAATCTACCTCTTTTCTTTATTAGCTTAATCTTTCAAGGTTAAATTCCACTCAATTCTTGAAATGCTTGTCCTAAGTTTTTTATAATATCACTGGCAATAATGGCTTCTTCAGAAGCATCTAATGCAGCAAAATCGCCACTTAATCCATGTACATAAACACCCAATATACAAGCTTCTTTAGCTTTGTAGCCCGATGCCAACAATCCGGTAAGTATTCCGGTGAGTACATCTCCGCATCCGGCTGTTGCCATACCCGAATTACCGGTTGAATTGAAGAAAACAGTTCCATCCGGACAAGCCACCATCGTTCTATATCCTTTTAAAACAATATAGCAATGGTGCAATTTAGATTTTTCAACAGCTAGGGTTGCTCTTTCAAAATCGTTGGTAGCGCCTTCAAACAAAGCATCAAATTCGCCACTATGAGGGGTTAAAATAAGCGGTGCTGTTACATTCGAATTCAATTCATGTAAAAAGGGTTTCAACAATTCTAAAGCAGTGGCATCAATTACCAGTGGAATTTCGCTTTGATGAATAAAGGATTGTAATTGACGTTGATTTTCTACAGATGAAGCCCATCCCGGACCAATACCTACTGCTGCTTTTTTCTTTAATAAATTGCCAACACTTTGTTCAGCAGTGGTGATAGCTTCAGGGAATGCAGTTTGCACTATTGATTCTCGGCCTTGTTCGGTAGCAACAGTTACTAAGCCGCAACCACTTCTTAAACAAGCTTTAGCAGCAATAACTGCTGCTCCCATTTTACCCTT
>JBMOEQ010000479.1:0-1618 GCA_049314655.1 Ferruginibacter sp.
TAGGTAAATTATTGGAGCCATTGATAACGATATTTTTATTGCTTACCATGAGTTTATTTATGAATATCAAAAGTAGGCAGTGGGAAGGAAATAGATTTATAAAGTTTATTGAGTTTGTAAAGTATAGTTGTTTTCTTGCTAAAGGTAGAACTGGGTTTATAAAGGCTACAAACTAAAACCTGTATTTTTTTTCACGCAAAGCCTTAGTACAATGTTGAATGTTAAATGTTGAATTTTAAGCCCGGAGATAAAACTTGCAATCGTTAACCAAATTTTCACGCAAAGCGGCAAAGATGATCAAGCCGCAAAGATTTAAGCATGTAAAATGCTATAATCGTTTATGCGTTTATAAAGTTGGTAAGTTTATAAAGTCTTCCAACTAAACTCTAAACCCTAAACTTCTAAACCTTTTGTCTGCTGTTAACCAATTGTTCAACTACGGTTCAACAATCGTTCATCGGAATTTATAAAGTCTCCCAACTAAACCCCTAAACTCCTAAACAAAAAAGGGATCTGCTTTTACACAAACCCCATTTGCATTTTCATAGCATTATTTTCTAATTACCCTTCACAATAACTTTATAGCTCAACCTTTCATGATCTGTTTGAATCAACAAATGATAGATGCCCGATTGAAGTGTTTCGGTTGAAATCAATATATTGTTTGAAGTTGCATTTCCCTTACAAACAATTTGACCTGCTGCGTTCATTAACTGCCATTGTTGTACAAATGCATTGTTTTGTATAACACGAATGTTTTCGCCAACTTTAACCGGATTAGGATAAATAACAATTGTATTGCTACCATTAACTTTTGCCGATACAATAGGTGCATATTTAAATGTGCCATCGGCGTCAACAATTTTTAAACGATAAAAAAATCGTACATTTTTAAGTACTGAAACATCATTGAATTGATATGTATTTCCATTGGCTCGGCCACTTGCATTGATGGTATAAATTGTTTCAAAACCTCGCTGTGCATTTGTGCTACGCTCTAATTCAAAATGCTGCGCTCCGGTTTCCATATCTGTAATCCATTGCACTTGAATATTGTTTTGAATGGCTTTTGCTTGTATTTGTTGTAAGGTTACCGGTAAAACAACGCCGCCTGATGAATTTAAGAAGAAGCCGCTAAAACCAGTTACATCAAAACTAATTTCCCAATATGCATTGGTACTGTTCCATACAATATCAGCAACCAATGGTGTAATGGTTATTGGAGATCCGGTATAAGAACTAGGAACACCCGTGCCATCATTACTTTGTCCGCCAAATTTCACTATTCTAATATTCAGTTTTCCCGCTGCATCTGTAGGATGAGTAGGTAAATTATTTCCATGAGCCGGTGTGTTATTATACGCATCAAAATCGGCTTGTGTATAATAAAGTGTAACCGTAGCTGTTGCATTAGCACTATTTGTTACAGGTGTTAGTTCGTAATGGCGAAGCACATATGGGTTTCCGTTATGTAGAGGTGTATTGGCTTGTATCCAAATTCGAGCATTTAAACTTCCACTCACGGGTTCGGCTCCATTTGGAACTACTTTTGCAATAAGGCCACAGTTGTTGGTTGTAATGCTATTGTTGTTAACAATATTATTAGCGCTTACAGTAG
>JBMOEQ010000480.1:0-1616 GCA_049314655.1 Ferruginibacter sp.
GCACTTACTGTAATAGTTCCAGAAGCAGTACAGGTTGCATTAATAGAAGATGCAGTGGCCGATAAATTATTGGCGGTTAATGTTACCAATGCAGTATCTGAACATTCATTTGAATTAAATACTACCAATTGATATGTGCCAGGAGAAGACACTGAACTTGGATCTGTAACTTGAGCACCATTCAATGTCCAACTTGATGTTAAATCTGTGGTATTAAATAATGTTGTAAGATTTACAAATGTTCCTGCGCAAACTACTCTGTTTATATCTGCCCCTAAAGCAGGTTTAGGTGCTATGGTTAAGTTTACTAAAGCAGTATCGGCACATGTACTTGAATTCACTACAATCAATTGATAAGCGCCTGCTGTTGAAACAGCTGCAGGTGTAGCAACCGGAGCACCGTTAAATGTCCAAGCTGTTGTTAAATCGGTTGTGTTAAAAATCGTGGTTAAATCTAAAGTAGTACCCGGACAAATTGTTTGAGATACATCCGCACCAAGATTTGGTTTAGGAGCAACCGTAACATTTACTAAAGCCGTATCTGCACATCCGCCTGTATTTGTTGCAATCAACTGATAAATGCCTGTTGTTGAAACGGCTGCAGGATTTGCAACCGCACCACCATTTAACGTCCAATTGGTAGTTAAACCAGTAGTAGTAAATATGGTTGTTAGGTCAATTATGGTACCGGCGCATACTGCACGAGTAACATCGGCACCAAGATTTGGACGAGCACCTAATCCAACAGTAACTAATGCCGTATCCTTACATCCCGATTCATTCGTTGCAATAAGTTGGTAAACACCTGAAACAGCAACACTTGTTGGATTAGCAACAGGTGTACCCCCAAATGTCCATTGTGTGGTTAAACCAAGGGTATTGTAAACCGTGGTTAAATTAACTGTAGGTGTTAAGCAGGTATTTAAGGTTGTATCGTTACCTAATTGTGGACGAGGATTTACTACAACTTGAGTTGAGCTAGAATAAGTAGCAGCACTTGCAGCCCCAAAAGAAGCTACACAGGTATATGTATAAACGCCTGAAGCAGCAGGTGGTAAAACTCTTGGAGTTCTTAAACTGGAAGTAAATCCATTGGGGCCTGTCCAAGAATAAACTGCACAAGACAATGTATTGGCAACCAATGAAACACTATCACCTATACAAACTGGGCCACTATTAGAAGTAGATAAATTGGTAGGTGTTACAATATCGCAGTTTGTAGTACCGGTATTTGCGGTACCCCCTGTTTGACTAAATGTAATGATACCCGGTTGATTAGAATAGTTAGTGATTAACAAAATATAAACTTGACCCGCTTGAGCATTATTAATTACTGCATTTTCAACAGCAGCAATAGAATAACTACAACTGATATTATTTGCAGCAGTTAATCCACCACAACCTGCGCCTAAGCTATTGAATGGCCCCCATAGCGCAAAGTCAACATCCAACCCTGCTCCTGTACAACTTTTTTGACTGATATTAATGGTCATATTACCAGGGTTTTGAACCTGCATATAATACCAAACAGGATTAGGCGTAGTTGATAAGCAACCATAAATACCATTACTTCCAAGAGAAGGTTGATCGGTACTGTTAGGGAAGATATACGTATT
>JBMOEQ010000481.1:0-1610 GCA_049314655.1 Ferruginibacter sp.
TTGTTCTTTGTGCTAATAATTGAATATTATAGATGCCTGCTGTACTATAATGATGCACAGGTTCAAAGCCGGCACTAGATTGGCCATCACCCCAATACCATATGTAATTGGTAGCATTTTGACTGAGATTAGTTACACGTACACTATCTCCTAAACAGAATACAGGGCTCACTGAGAAATTTGGAATTATTTTGGGATAAACAACAACTATCATTGATGCAGATGTATCACTACAGCCATTTGTTAAGTTTACTTGTACTGTATATGTACCAGCATTTATATAAGTATGCGCTACAGGAGTTAAAGTATCTGAAGTGATGAATTGACTGCCATCTCCAAAATCCCATGTAAACTGTGTAGCTCCAAGTGAACTGTTTACAAAATGAACCGTATGAGGTGCGCAACCAAATAATTGATCGGCGTTAATATTTAAAATTGGTCTTATTGTATTTGGGGCTACTCTAATATTGATAAGCATTGTGTCACTTCCACATGCATTCATAGCAATCAATCGAAGTGGAAATGTATCAACTGTATTACTCACATAATAGGTATATTGTAAATTACCTATTGCATACGTGGTGTCTTTATCTCCATTGCCAAAATCCCAATAATAAACACTGTTATAATTTCCAATAGATGTATTACTTATAAATACTGTAAACGGTGAACAGCCTGAAGTGCTTTGTACTCCAAAACGAGCTTTTGGTTTTGCATGAACAATTACACTATCCCTAAAGTATACCGTATCACATTCATTATAGGCAGCTAAAGTTATATGATAAGTAGTATCTACAAAAAGAGGACTAGGTTGATAAGTAACAGGAAGAGGATGTGCAAGCGTACTACTTGTTCCGTTTCCAAATGTCCATAAATATTTAAAGGTATCTAGATATGGTGTTTGGTTGGTAAACCTAACTTGAATTGGACCACAACTATCTCTTGGTGCTAATTCAAATATTGGATGTGGTTGAAGTTTTGTGAAAAACCAATGGCTGATACTATCATTTTTACAACCGTAAAGACTTATTGCTACCATTTTAATTTCAACCGAATCTCCAGGTTGAACAATTGTGTGTCCTGGAAAATTTATTCCCGATCCAATTAAAACATTATTTGCATACCAATTGTAATTTCCATTCCGTGTTGGTAAAGAAGTATTTTGAATAATAATATTAAATGGCCAACAAGCAGTATCCTTAGGATAAGTAAATGTGGCTTTGGCATCTGGGTGAACAGTAAACGTATAATTGGTTGCATTGCCAGGACATGCATCTACAATTGTTGTAACCGCATAAACCAAATTTGAACTTACATCACCGGTATTGAACAATTGCATTGATGGTAAGTTGCCATTTCCATTATTTAAAAATCCGGTAATGCTTCCACTACTAATTAATTGCCATGCAAAGTTTGTATTAGCAGATAATGAAGTCCATACAACTGAATCCGTAGCAATGCTAGTACAATGAATTTGTGTTAATGGCGTATTACTAATGGTTGCATTTGGGTTAACCGTTATTACTACATTAAATGAAGCACCATTGCATTGAACGCCACTACTTATATTTGATGGTGAAATAGTATAAGTAACTGTTTGTGGGCTAGAG
>JBMOEQ010000482.1:0-1602 GCA_049314655.1 Ferruginibacter sp.
GCTTCTCCATGGCAAGAACTGGTATGATAAATGCACAGCCTTTAACTCCCTTACAACCAATAGTTAGTGTTGCCCAACCTAGTTGTATAGTTGCAACAGGGACATTAAGTGTAGCATCTAGTCTTATTGGACTTACTTTTAGTAATGATGGAATAAACTATAATAATACCACAGGTATTTTTAATGGAATCCCTGCTGGTGGATTCTATAGTATAACTGCTAAAAATGTTAGTGGATGTGTTTCTGCTACAACAATAGGGAATGTTAATGTTCAGCCCATTACACCTACTGCCCCATTAGTTGGGACTTTAACTCAGCCAAGCTGTGCATTAGCTACTGGTAGTGTGATTTTAAGTGGTTTGCCTGCTGGAAGCTGGACTATTAACCCTGGAGCTATAAATGGTTCAACTTCAACAACAAATATTTCTGCATTGGTTTCAGGTGGTCATTTATATACTGTAACAAATTCAATGGGATGTACTTCAGTTTCTTCTGCTAATGTTCAAATTAATGTTCAACCAGTAACACCGTTAGCCCCTGTTGCTCTTGCTGCGAATGGGTTGATGGGTAATAGATTTACAGCCAATTGGAATGCTGTGAGTGGAGCAATAGCTTATGCAATTGATGTTTCATTAAATAATACTTTTACCAGTTTTGTTGCCGGCTATAATAATTTAGTAGTTGGCGCTAACCTAACAAGCATTATTAGTGGCTTATCGAATGGTTCTATCTACTATTATCGTGTCAGAGCCTCTAATGCTACTTGTACAAGTGTCAATTCTAATGTTATTACTGCAAACACCTTGGGTCTTCCTACACTTACTACATCTGTAATTAGTTCAATTACTTTTAACACTGCAAGCAGTGGGGGTAATATTATTTCTGATGGTGGTTCAAGTGTTACTGCCAGAGGAATTTGTTGGAATACAATAGGAACTCCAACTATTGCAGATAACATTACCTCAAATGCTACAGGAATTGGAGCGTTTTCCTCTAATCTCTCCGGCCTCACTGCAGGGACAACTTATGTTGTTAGAGCTTATGCTACAAATAGTGTTGGAACATCATACGGAAATCAAATTTCTTTCAATACTCCTTCAGGAGTAGGAATTATAGTAAGTAATAATAATGATGCTGGGGCAGGTTCTTTGCGATATGCTCTTAGTAATGTAACTAGCGGAGGTACGATTACATTTACTTCCGTCATTGATGGACAAACTATAAATTTACTTACGGGAACTCTTACTATTGATAAGAATGTTATCCTTGATAACTCAAATCACATCACAGGAATTACTGTTAGTGGCAGTTCAGACAATATTATTATTAATGCTGGAAGAACATTGACTTTAGCGAGTGGTAGTAAACTAACAATTACTGGTGCTATTAGAAATAATGCAGGTGCGAGTGGTTTGGTAATATCGTCAGGGGTATCCTTCATTCAAAATAATGTAGATTTACCTGCAACTGCTCAAAGGGTTCTAAATAATGGATGGCATTTGTTTGGCTCTCCTTTTAAGAAAAGTATGAGTGCAATGCTCTCCAGTATAACTCCTACAGGTAGTTCGACTCAGTTGTTGCCTTATTCTAACGGTACAGGTT
>JBMOEQ010000483.1:0-1601 GCA_049314655.1 Ferruginibacter sp.
CCGTTTCTGTAGCCCAGCAGGTATTGTTCGCTGTCATTATACAGTTTACTTTATCGCTGTCCGATAGCGTAGCACTACTAAAACTATTGGAGTTTGTACCAGCATTTACATTGTTTACTTTCCATTGATAGTTAGGGCTGCCATAATAATTATTGGCACTTGCAGTATACGTTACTGTATTTCCACTGCATATTTTAGTAGCACTGGTACTAATAGAAATACTGGTTTTAGGTTGTACTGTTACAGTCTGTGTTTTAGTAAAAATATTACCCGATACTGTTGCAATAAGGGAGACTACATAGGTGCCCGAATTGCTATAACTATGGGTAGGACTAAAAGTAGTAGAGGTACTGCCATCGCCAAAATCCCAGCTATAAGTTGCAGCTGAAATGTTGTTGGAATTATTATTAAAATAAAAGCTATTGCCAGTAAGGCATTGCGTGCTGTTGTTTACACTGAAATTCATACTGCCCATCACAAATGGTACCGATACTGTTACGGTAATATTTTGTGTACTGGAGCAGGTACAGCCTTTATCACTCATAGCGGTCATACCAATAGTGTAGGAACCATTATGACCAAAAGTATGCAAAGGATTAGTGCCATTTGCGGTGGAGCTATCGCCAAAGTCCCAGGTATAATTGGCATAGCCACTACTGATATAAGATGTACTCTGAAATGTATAGCTGTTTCCAGTATTGGTAGCAGCATAAAAATTAAAACCACATACCGGTACAGGGTTCACGTAAACCGTTTTATTTACATAGTAATTTACGTTATTATAGGTTGCCATTAGCTGCACGCTATAATTGCCGGCATTGCTGTAACTCTTGGTAGGATTAGCAGCAGTTGAAGTAGTGCCATCGCCAAAGTTCCAGAAATATGCACTGGCACCAGCGGTGGAATTATTAGTGAAAATATACTGATTGCCTGTATAGCATTGCGAGCTGTTGTTGATATTAAAATCAACTGTTTGTCCAAAAACCAACGTAGTTATTGCAACAAGATAAACCGTGACTGACAACTTTAACTTAGACGCAAGACATAAGTGTGCCATATACTTTTTAAGTATTATAATGAATGACCAAAAAATAATTAGTAGGAGATATTTTTTAAAGTCCAGCATCTTGTTATAGTGTCAATAACAATCTTCTGGTTACACAAATCTGATAAATGTATTCATCGCTTACAAGTGGTCTTAAAAATTACATACTCCAGTGTCTGAGCTGTAAATCTGAATACCCTCTGATGAAAAATTTCAAATAAGTTCAACTATAACGGCATAACAAAACATATTATTATATAAAATGGTTATATAATTTAATAAATTAGTAAAGTTTAAATTATTTATAGCTGAACAGGAGTGTTAAGCAACTTAATGTATAGTTTTTATGAAATATATAGAGATAAATATTAAACAAACGCTTTGGGTATCTACTGTATTCATTATCAATTATCCATCATCCATTATTCATTAATTTGGGCGTTGCCACTTCGTTCCTCGTGGCCCGTGCTATCATTCCAATCTTTTTTTTGCCCTTGTATTTAGCTCCCCTTTAGGGGATCTATCCCTTACCCAAATTTTCTTGATTAGAAATTCG
>JBMOEQ010000484.1:0-1599 GCA_049314655.1 Ferruginibacter sp.
CCAACATTACCCAATGGTGTAGGAAATATGGCAGCTGCTTTATACCAAGCCAATTCTTTTAAGAGAAACCTACGCTCTCCATAAATGCCGGCAACCGTAGTAGTATGGTTGACTAGAGTTGCGGTATTTCCGGTAAAAGCAAAAGCATCGTTTTGAAATTGGCTGTATGCAGTAGCCGTTAAATAGGGCACCGAATAAGTAGATAAAGTAGATTGTGCACCAAGTTGTACTGGAAGCCAAACCAGCAACCATCGCAGGGAAATTAATTTGTTCATCATTGAGTGGATTAGGCTTGCAAATTAATGTGCAATACACCTGCACTATACAAGAGCAACTTGTACCCCATCTCAAAAAATATTTTCTAAACCAGGCGTAAAAAAATTGGCGTAAATATTGAGCATTAAAATTTGACTTACCTTTAACCCATGCAAATATTAGATGGAAAAATAGTGAGCAATGCTGTAAAAGATCAGTTGAAAATTAAAACCGATCAGCTATTAGCAACCGGCAAAAGAGCGCCGCATTTAGCTGCCATATTAATAGGTCATAATGGGGCTAGCGAAACCTATGTTGCCAGCAAAGTAAAAAACTGCGAAGCCGTAGGATTTAAAAGCACTTTAATTCGTTTTGACACCAATGTTGCCGAGGCCGAATTAATTGCAGCCATACATCAATTGAACAATGACGATTCGGTTGATGGCATATTGGTTCAACTGCCCTTACCCCCACACATACACGAAGATAAAATCATTGGTATTATATCGCCTGAAAAAGATGTGGATGGTTTTCATCCGATGAGTATTGGTAAGATGGTACAAGGCTTACCCTCCTTTATTCCGGCTACACCTTATGGTATTATGCTGATGTTGGAACATTATCAAATTAACACCAAGGGTATGCATGCGGTGGTAATTGGACGAAGCAATATTGTGGGCCGCCCGATTAGTATTTTATTGAACAGCAATACACAACCCGGAAATTGTACGGTAACGGTTTGTAATAGTCATACACAAAATTTAAAAGCGCTTTGTTTACAGGCCGATTTAATTGTTGCGGCATTGGGTAAACCCGGCTTTTTAACTGCCGATATGGTGAAGGAAAATGCGGTGGTGGTGGATGTGGGTATTACGCGTGTTGCAGATGCTACCAAACAATCGGGCTTTAGCATAAAAGGCGATGTAGATTTTGATGCCGTTGCGCCTAAGTGTAGTTATATAACACCAGTACCCGGAGGCGTGGGATTAATGACCATTGCAGCTTTGTTGATGAATACTTTTAAAGCGTATGAATTGCGTCATTTGCACAGTGTTGGGTAAGAATAAACACTTGATTTTCGACATTTTTCTTTTGTATAGAAAAGCATAACATCAAATATGCTTCGTTTTTATGCAGGGCAATTAAAGCGTTTTCACGCGATGCCTTTATTGAATGTTGGATTTTTCACGCAAAGCTGCAAAGGGTATCAAGGCGCAAAGTATTTAGGTTGAATTTTAAATGAAGGCAATGGAATGAGTTTATAAAGTTTATTGGTTTATATAGTCGCTACATTAAACTTTTTCGCGCAAAGATTTTATAGATTGTTGGATTTTTCACGCAAAG
>JBMOEQ010000485.1:0-1597 GCA_049314655.1 Ferruginibacter sp.
CTTCCACCGGTAAACGATGATTGTATCAATGCTATTTTTATCCCTACCGACACTGTTTGCAGTTATTCAACTTTCTCAAATATATGGGCAACAGCTTCAAGCGGAATAGCTGCTGCGAGTTGTGGTAATTATTCAGATAAGGATATTTGGTTTAAAACAATAGTACCGCCTTCAGGACATTTGGTTTTCAATTCTCAAGATTTGGGCATTGGTAATTGTAGTATGGCTCTCTATAGTGGAAATTGTGATTCATTGACTCCAATCGATTGCAATATGAATTTTAGTTCCGTCTTTCATATGCCATATTTAAACAAACATGGATTAATTCCCGGCTCTACCATTTACATCAGAATTTGGAGAAATACAAATCAAGACGGAGGATATTTTGGATTATGTGTTTTTGAACCACCTCCTCCTACGGTAGAGGCTTCTTGTACCAACCTGGGATTTGAAAATGGAATGACTGGTTGGTATGGGACTTTAGGAAATCCTAGTAGTGGCTTAGTAGGTTCTTTATCTGAATTATACTATCCTATACTGTTTAATACTACTTCAGGTCCAAATTTTATTTTAAATTCCTTTGGAATTGATACAATTGGTAATTTCCCTAAAGTTTTTGAGGGGAATAATTCATTAATGTTAGGCAATGTAGCAACAACAAGTACCTATAATGCATCCTCAATTGAGCAAACTTTTTTTGTTACCCCTTCAAATTCTGTTTTTAATTTTCATTATGCAGTTTTACTTGATTTAAGTTATCATGAAGCTAATGAACATCCTAGATTTCAATTTGACCTCTTGGATTCAAATAGAAATCCTTTATCATGGGCATCTATAATAATTGGAAATCAATGTCCATTTATTCTCCCAAATGGATCTCTTCCTTGGAAATTAAAAAGCATAGATCTTTCTTCACTTATTGGTCAAAAAGTGACAGTTTGTTTTTCCGTAGCCGATTGTGTAAATCTCGCCCATGATTGTTATGCTTATATTGATTGTAGTTGTCTCCCATTGGAAATTAATTCAATTGATACTATATGTCAAGGACAATCAACAATTTTAACTGCTCCTATAGGTGCACTTAGTTACTTGTGGTCACCGGGCGGAGATACAACAGCTTCAATAACAGTGAATCCAATAGTTACTTCTACCTATTCCTGCCAGGTTGCTACTTATGGAAATGTTACTTCTTATAATGTATTGACAAAAACTATAGTCGTTTTAACAGCTACCACACCTAGTGCAGGTAGTAATTCACCAATTTGTTTAGGTCAGTCTTTACATCTTACTTCTACTGCATTTGGGGCAAGTGGGTTTAGTTGGACTGGTCCAAATAATTTTAATAGTTCAATTCAGAATCCCATTATTACTTATCCCTCTCCTTTGAATAGCGGTTGGTATGTTGTTACGGCACATTTTTCGAATGCTTGTGCACCAACAGATAGTATAATGGTCACAATTTTACCATCTCAAAACATCACTTTAAATCCAATAATTTGCGGAGAAGATGCAATTTTAGTTGGCACACATTATTATTCTGCTACTGGCACCTATTACGATACTTTGCAAACTTCTTTTGGGTGTGATAGTACTATTA
>JBMOEQ010000486.1:0-1595 GCA_049314655.1 Ferruginibacter sp.
ATATGGGTTACAATAAGCGCAAATCCTTCATCGTTTAAATCGTCTATCAAACGTAGGTCTAAATGGTCCCAATACGGTGTTGCATCGGGTTTTAAAAAGCCTCGAAATTTTTCACGTAAATATTTTGTTTGATGCTTCGACATGGGTTGAATGGCTTCAAATAAATAAGAAAATTTCCATGCAGTAATGAACGGTTATCGCACCAATACTACATATCCTTTTTTGGTAATTACTTCGCCGGTATAGGTTACGCCTTGTGCCATCCATACATAAGTTGCAGGATCTTGCGGATAGCCTTTAAATCGTCCATCCCAACCTTTTCCTTGTTCTGTGGTTTGATACATCAATTGCCCCCAACGGTTAAATACTCTAAAATAAGTTATTGAGCGCATGCCTAATAATATGGGTTTTATGATATCATTCTTACCATCGCCATTGGGCGAAAATCCGGTTGGTACATAAAAACTTGGGGGAACTGTATAAACCCTAACTCTAATACTATCTCTTCCGGTACATCCTGCTGGCGTAGTAACTAAAAGCGCATATTCAATACTGCTATTGGGTAAAGCAATAAGCGTTTGTGCTGTAGCGTCACTTAGTCCTGAATTTGGACTCCATAAATACGTACTACCTGCAATACCACCGGTACCTGCCAAATTTAAAGGTTGTCCAATTACAACAGTAGTATCTCTAGGACCGGCATCTGCAATAACTTTTGGCGTAACTTGAAGTAATACAGTATCAAAAACAGGTTTTGGGCATCCCAAAGTATCAGTAACTCGAACAATGTATTGTACATCATTTTGAGGTGCAATAATCTGCGGATTTTGAATATTTACATTCGATAAATAGGTAGCTGGTGTCCAACTATAATTACTTCCACCGGTAGCAAAAAGTTGACCATTTTCTTCAAAGCAAACGGTAGTATCATTTCCTGCATTGGCAATAGGATAGGGTACTGTTGTAATGGTGATAAAATCTTGATTTTGACACTTACCAATATTGCCAATTACCCTATAAGTAATTGAAGATACCGGTGGTGTGGCTATAGGATTTTTTAAAGTAGTACTGTTTAAATACAAGGGGGGCGACCATTGATAACTTAAGGCATCACTAACCGTATTTATCGTTACCCCATCTGTTCTGCATATTGTGGTATCGTTTCCTGCATTAATAGACACAAATAATTTCACATCTACAAAAACCGAATCATTATTAATACAACCAAAAGCGTCGGTTAATTTTAAGTAATAGGTGGTGGGTACATCCGGACTAACCAATGGAGATGCTGTATTTAATGGGTTAATCATGTAATTAGGACTCCATAAAAAATTACCCGTACCCGTTGCCGTTAATCGTAAGGTGTCTATAGAGCAAATTAAAGTATCATTCGTTAAAGTTAAAGCTGGCTTTGGTCTTACAAATACTTCCATTGTATCTGTTCTACGTTTGGTACAACCCGCAACACCTACCGAAACCACATACTTGGTGGTTATGTTTGGAAAGGCACGTGGGTTGGAAATATTGGTATTACTGAGTCCAATTGCCGGCGTCCATTGGTAACTTATTCCACCGGATGCTTGTAATTGTGCAGT
>JBMOEQ010000487.1:0-1593 GCA_049314655.1 Ferruginibacter sp.
TTTCTTTCCAGATCTTCAATTTTCAGTAGTGAAAAAAAATCAACAAAAACCCACCATACTCATCACCAATGATGATGGCATAACTGCACCGGGTATTCGCAATTTGGTAGAAGCCGTGAAAGACTTAGGCAGAGTAATTGTGGTAGCACCGGATAAAGCACAAAGTGGAATGGGACATGCCATTACCATTGGCCACCCTTTGCGCATGAATAAAGTAAATATGTTTGAAGGCGTAGAATCTTGGCAAACCAGTGGCACTCCGGTAGACTGTGTAAAATTGGCCGTTGATAAAATTTTACACCGCAAACCCGATTTATGTTTAAGTGGCATCAACCATGGCGCCAATCATTCTATCAATGTATTGTACAGTGGTACAATGAGTGCTGCAATGGAAGCTGCTATTGAAAGCATTCCCAGCATCGGATTCTCTTTATTAAATTACGATTATGAAGCCGATTTTTCCGCAGCTCAATTCTATGTAAAGAAAATTGTTGCAGATGTGCTACATAAAAAATTAGATAAACATTTTTTGCTGAATGTAAATATTCCTTCTGCACCGCTTGAACTCATTAAAGGCATCAAAGTGTGTAAACAAGCTTATGCCAAATATGAAGAGGAGTTTAAAGAAAGAAAAGATCCGCATGGAAAAAAATATTATTGGCTAACCGGTGCATTTGTAAATTTCGATAAAGGAAAAGATACCGATGTATGGGCCTTAGAAAACAATTATGTGAGCGTAGTTCCGGTTCAATTCGACCTTACCAACTATGCCTTAAAAAAATCGCTTGAAAAAACCTGGAAATAATCATGTTCTTTAAAAAAGATAGTATAGGATTTGGATTGATATTAGGCGCTATTGCTCCTGTATTGGGCTTATTTTTATTTAAGATGTATAATTATAGTGAATTCTCATATAATGAAACACTTAAATATTGGTTTGTAGATGAACCCGGACATAGAACCCTTTCAGCAGGACTCAGTGTTTCGCTTTTACTCAACGCATTGTTATTTACCATTTACATCAATTCGAGTAAAGATAAAACAGCGAAAGGCATTTTTGCGTTTACAGTTGTTTATGGATTGATTGTTTTAAGTTTAAAAACATTTGGATAAAACCCGGCCATTATGAAGCAAAAAAAAGCCTGGTTTAAAGATTGGTTCAACTCGCCTTATTATCACCAGTTATACAACAATAGAGATGAGCAAGAAGCTGCAAATTTTATTGACCAGCTGATCGATTATTTACAACCCACAACCGGCGCAACCATGTTGGATGTAGCTTGTGGAAAAGGCCGTCATTCTATTCAATTAGCGGCTAAAGGATTTGATGTTACCGGCATCGATTTAAGCGAAGAAAGCATTCAAGAAGCATTAAAATCCGAAACCGATATGTTGCATTTCTACAAACACGATATGCGACTGCCGTTTAGAATTAACTATTACGATTTTGTATTCAATTTCTTTACCAGCTTTGGATATTTCAATACAGCCCGCGAACACCATCATGCTATAAGAACCATGAATCAAGCAGTAAAACACCAGGGCTGCTTTGTGATGGATTACCTCAATGTTCAATATTCAGAAGCACAACTC
>JBMOEQ010000488.1:0-1590 GCA_049314655.1 Ferruginibacter sp.
AAATAAATCAGTAAGTTTCTACAAGAAATTAAATCTAATTTGAGAAAGGGAGGATTGTTGGTTAAGTCGTGCTTAGAAAAAAGCACAAAAGCGCGTACAGGTTTTATGAGTTCATAATTTTCTCCTTTTTTTAAAAAATATCTTTCTTTTATTTCAAGAGGAGTTTCCCTTAAAGAATTAGAAGGATAGATACCTTTTCGTGCAATGCTAATTGCCGTGTCGTCGATATCAGTAGCAAAAATTTGAATATTAAAATCTATGATTCTTTCTTTTAATATTTCATTTATCAATATTGCAATAGTATAGGGTTCTTCACCGGTAGAACATCCGGGCACCCAAATTCGTATTGGCTCTTTAGCTTTTTTATTTTTTAAAATATTTGCCAATTGAGTAAACAAAGAATCAAAGGCACTATTGTCTCTGAAGAACGTGGTAACACCTATTAAAATCATTTGAAACATTTCATCGATTTCGCTGGGTTTGCGTTCTAGGTATTCTAAGTAACTTTCTAATGAGGTGATTTTTAATTGGGCTAATCTTTTTTCTAGTCGCCTATAAATTGTAGCAGATTTATAATTTGAGAAATCGGTTCCTGTTCTGCTGCTCAATAGTTTAAATATTTTTTGCAAACTATTGCCTTCTAGTTCTTTCTTTTTAATGCTTTCCCTTAACTGTGTTGGTTGGTAAATAAAATCCTGTATAGCTTTTCCCATACTTGAAGCAGCGATAATTAAATCGGTACAACCCGTATCTATTGCAGCTTGCGGCATGCCATCATATTTAGCTGATTTAGGTTCTTGTACCATTACAAATCCGCCACATTTATGAATTGCAGTTACGCCTGAAGCACCGTCTGAACCAGTTCCGGATAAAATAATGGCAATGATTTGTGTAGAAACAGGTTCTTTTGTTAATGAATGAAAAAGTACATCTACACTAGGTTTTGGTCCTAATTGTACTTGAGGTTTTTTCAATCGAATAATGTGATCTACAATAGTGATTTCTTTATCCGGAGGGGTTATATAAATTGTATTGGAGACTAGTTTTTGTCCGTCTTTGGCTTCTTTAACCGATAGCGTTGTGGTTCTGCTGAGCAATTGTACCAACATGCTTTTGTGGGTTGGACTTAAATGTTGGGCAATAACAATAGCTGTATAGGGTAATTCGGTTGGAAAATTAGTTAAGAAATCTTGTAACGCTTCTAAGCCACCTGCCGATGCGCCAATGGCTACAATATATTTTTGATCAAGTTCTTTTTCTGATGAATCTGTTTGATCGGATGTTTGAGATGCGGTACTCATAGCAATTTTTTTCACACCTCAAGGTACAAGATTGTATTTTTTATAATATATATATAGTAATGATTTTCGTCATGCATTGGCTGTTTGTGTTAATGAAATTGGTCAATTAGCTAAACAAGGTTAATATTTAGGTCATTTACAAAACTTCTTCTGCAATGGGCAATTGCCTTGGTGCAAAGTTTTTAACTTCTTCAGCAATATGTCGGATATGATCGGGAGTAGTACCGCAACAACCGCCTACAATATTTAACCAACCATTAGCAGCCCATTCTTCTATGATGTGGGCGGT
>JBMOEQ010000489.1:0-1527 GCA_049314655.1 Ferruginibacter sp.
AAAAACGATCGGCATCATCAATAGGTAATTTAGCCATAGCATAAAATGCACCTCCCGGGTTTGGACAAAAAACACCTGGAATAGTATTCAAACCTTTTACCAAAACATCTCTTCTTTTTTTGTATTCGGCTTTAGTAGCATCAAAATAATCATCGGGAAGATCAATGGCTGCTTCGCCTAGGATTTGTGCAAAACTGGGCGGACTTAATCTTGCCTGTGCAAATTTCATCACAGCCGCAATAAGGGTTTTGTTTTTGGTAACAAATGCACCAACCCTTCCACCACAAGCACTATATCTTTTGCTGATGGTATCCATCAATACAACATTATCATCTACACCAGAAAGATGCATGGCACTGAAATGTTGGCCTTCGTAACAAAATTCACGGTAAGCCTCATCAGAAAATAAATAAAGTTGATGTTTGAGTACAATATTTTTAAGCGTTTCCATTTCGGCTGCACTGTACAAATAGCCGGTTGGATTATTGGGATTGCAAATTACAATGGCCTTGGTTTTAGGCGTAATAGCTTTTTCAAATTCTTCTATTGGAGGTAATGCGAAACCGTTTTCTATAGAAGACTTGATAGGTACAACTTTTACGCCGGCTTCTACTGCAAACCCATTATAATTAGCATAAAAGGGTTCGGGAATTATAACTTCGTCGCCGGCATCCATACAAGCCATAAAGCCAAATAAAATGGCTTCGCTGCCGCCGGTTGTTATGATCATTTGATCGGCATTTACATCAATACCGTTTTTAGCATAATAGCCGGCCAATTTTTTACGATAACTTTCATTGCCGGCACTATGACTGTATTCCAATACTTTAAAATCGGCATGCCTAACAGCATCTAAAGCTTGAGGAGGTGTTTCAATATCTGGCTGACCGATGTTGAGGTGGTAAACTTTTACGCCCCTTTTTTTAGCAGCTTCTGCAAAAGGAACCAATTTACGAATGGGTGATGGCGGCATTTGCTCGCCGCGTTGACTGATCGTTAACATGTCACAAAGTTAGGTGAATCATTAAGTTAAAATAAAACATTTCTATTCATAATACACTTTATTTAGCAAGCGTTTTAATAACTTTTAAGGGTATAAAAATGTAATACATAGAAGAATAACACATTCCTTTAAATTTTATATACTTGAGGTATCAGGCCATTTATAGCCTCTCAAAAAATCAGCAACGTTCATCCGTTTTTTTCCTTCCAATTGAAGTTCTATAATATCTATAGCACCATCGAAAGTATAAAAACGTAAATAGGTTTTTTGGTCAGATTCAATTTGTCCGGCAGCTTTAATTTTGTCTGTATTTCTTACTGCAGTAAATATTTTCAATTTCTTTCCATGCAATTGTGTAAATGCTGCAGGGTAGGGCGATAAGCCTCTTATTAAATTAAATACATTTTCAGTGGTTTTGTCCCATTGAATCAAACAGGTTTCGGTAAATATTTTAGGTGCATTCGGAATGGTATCGGGCGCAGCATCAATTAAATTTTCTTGAGCAATGGGTTGTACGTTTCCTT
>JBMOEQ010000490.1:0-1520 GCA_049314655.1 Ferruginibacter sp.
GAGCACAAATAAAAAAGCCTCCCTCAAATTAATGAAGAAGGCTTTCGTCGGGATGGCAAGATTCGAACTTGCGACCTCCCCGGTAGTAAGCACCGGGACGCGATAACCTAATTTTTTAAATTGGAATGAGCACAAATAAAAAAGCCTCCCTCAAATTAATGAAGAAGGCTTTCGTCGGGATGGCAAGATTCGAACTTGCGACCTCCCCGGTAGTAAGCACCGGGACGCGATAACCTAATTTTTTAAATTGGAATGAGCACAAATAAAAAAGCCTCCCTCAAATTAATGAAGAAGGCTTTCGTCGGGATGACTACCGTTAGTTCTAACCAAAACAAACAAGATTTCTTGAATATTTTGGACTATTAAATACAAACATGATAGTGCGTACTCCTTCCCCCACTTTTCGATAATAATGCGCCTATTTCTATTAGCTGCTGTAAATCTCTTGTTGCCGTAGCTTTAGAAGTTTTTGTAATTGAAATATATTTTTTTGCAGACATGCCTCCTTCAAATCCATTGGGCGATTCCAACATTTTTAATAAAACCTTCATTTGCCGATCATTTAAGCGGGTTTTATATTTGTCGATAAACATTGATTTTTGAAGTGTAAAACGGATTAATGTATTGGCAACAATTTGGGCTTTATATACAACATCAACAAAATATTCCAACCATTCGGTTATTTCATTTTTTCGTTGGGCTTTTTCTAAAGCTTTATAATAGCTTTTTTTATCGGATTCAATTACTTGCGATAAACTCAGCATAATGGGGCGACCTATGGTTTGAGAAAGCGCTTTTTCAGCAATAGCTCTTCCAATTCTACCATTACCATCTTCAAAAGGATGAATAGATTCGAAATAAAGATGGGCTATTGCAGCTCTTACCGATGCTTGTTTAATTTCATTTTCGCCACCCGGCGCTGTGCTGTTAAACCATTGAATGAATCGATCCATCTCTGCACCAACTCGATTTGATGGTGGTGCTTCAAAATGTACTTTTTCTTTGCCTATAGCACCTGAAACTACTTGCATTGGTGCTTTATGTTTACGCCACACGCCTGCTTTTATTTTAGTAGAATGCTCCATCAACATTCGATGCCACGAAAACAACATGCTAGCTGTTAAGGGTTCCGAATATGCTGTACGAACAGCTACCATCAATGCGCCTGCACCACCCGATTTTTTATCTTTAATATTTTCTTTGCGTTGATTTAAACCTAGGTTGTTTTTTATAGAGGACATTACATCATGTCTACTTAAATATTCGCCTTCTATTGCTGAAGTTTCCATGGCTTCTGCAACCATAATATTAATAATGGTTTCGGTTTTAATACCATCGGGTAAACCCACTAAAAGCCCGCTTACACGACCAGTTTCTTCGGCAATAGCAAACAACATTTCTTCAATGGTGCTTGTGCTAAAATGAAACTGCCCCCAATCTGCTTGTTGCCAATTATAAGTCATGAGCCAAATAATTTACTTATTCGGCTCAAATATAAGTATATTAATGATCCATTTAAG
>JBMOEQ010000491.1:0-1516 GCA_049314655.1 Ferruginibacter sp.
AAAAATTCCCATTAAAAAGTATTTCTGCGGAGGATCCTAATGCAATGCCGGTTGTAATGGGCTTTGTTAGCAGCCATGCAGATGTAGGTAGATATTTTGGTCCAAATATATTTGCAGGCACCCCATTTGAACAAGCGCCGGTTTTGGAAGCTAAAATTGATATTCGTTTTGATGCCGATAAAGCCGTGTCTACCTGTGTAGTGGGCGATTATACTTTTGAAGTTGAACTGAGTGAATTTTCGGCGCCCTATTTAATCAATCGTGAACCTTCAGCAATGCCTCCATTTCACCAACAAGGTGTTGAAATGAGCTGCGGCAAAGTAGTTTTAAAAGTGAACGGACAAGTTATTCCATTAATACTTCCACCAATGGGAATTAGTGGTGGTCCAGCAGCTGTGGTTTCTCCAAATGGGGTTTACGCTCGATAAGAATAATTATTAAACTTTTACACTTTATATGAAATATTTACTCATAGCATTGTTGATCAGTAGTCAATGTGGTGCGCAATCATCTTTATTAAACACAGGCAATAAACTCATATACAAAGTAGATCAAAGTGGATATGTTTACCATTTTGCCTTAAAGCCAAAATCAACAAAACCCAACTTTACGTTTAGTTGGCAAATGGATAATGAAGAAAACAATAGTGGCATCGTTACTGTTTCTTCAGCAGCACTTACTTCTTCATTGAAAATGCACAATTACTTTCAGCGAGGAAAAACCACACTTGCTAATGCTACAAGTGTATTGCTAAGTAAGGCCGCTTATCAATCCATCCTTAAAAATAAAAAAGTATCCTTAGCGGATGGCTCAACGAAATATACTTTCGAAAATGCCGATGAAACAGATGTTACTTATTATCAAGGCGAACAAGAACAGTCGGTTAAAGCCATTTATTTATCAGATGCTGCAGGCAATAGCATTACTGTACTTAAAGATGAAAAATATCCACTCATTCTTCGCATGAATATTGGATGGAGTATTACTCTAGAAACTGTTTTGCCCCCAGTGAAAGAAGCGGTAGATTTTTCTGCATATATTGGAAAACCCATTTCAGCGCCGGGTATAGTATACAATTTGTTAGACAGAAGTAGTACAAAAACAACTGAAGAATATGGCGATTCTACCAATGGAACCCGAGAAGTATTTAATGAATACTTTTCCGCAATTGAAGGTTTATGGTTGAAGGTATACAACGATACTATTTCAGATGTTATTTATTATCCTCAAGCTTTAACCCACTCTGGTCGTACATATTATGGTGGCGATTTAAAACTAACGCAACTTTCGAAAGTTAATTTCATAAGAACTGAAGCTGCAAAAATGGTTAAAATACCATTCATTGAAAGTACCGGATATGATGCGGAATTGTACAAAAATCCAAATAGTACAATCATGGAAATTTATTATCATGCACCGAAAAAAATTAAGGATGGTTTTGAATTTGGTATCATTCCTTTAAAAATGCCCAAATCAAAACAGGTAGTAGGTTTTATTTCTTTTCACCAATAAAAAA
>JBMOEQ010000492.1:0-1515 GCA_049314655.1 Ferruginibacter sp.
AGACAACAAAACGCATGAAAAAAGTAACGCTCCAACTAACTGCCCTAGCCATTATCTTAGTAGGCCTAAACAGTGTAGCAAATGCCCAAGCAAACACTATTAATGTAGTAACATCTGCAGTTCCATTTTTAAGAATTTCTCCAGATGCACGTAGCGGTGGTATGGGTGATGTAGGTATTGCCACTTCACCAGATGCAAATTCTGGATTCTGGAATCTTGCAAAAACTCCATTCAACACAAACAAAGGTGGTGTAGCTTTAACTTACACTCCATGGTTGAAAGATTTAGGATTAAATGATGTTTATTTAGCTTCTTTGGGAGGCTTCTATAAATTAGATGATTTACAAGCAATTTCTGGATCTCTTCGTTATTTCAGCTTAGGTAACATTCAATTTACCGATAACTTAGGTAACGATTTAAGCTCTTTCCGTCCACGTGAATTTGCTGTAGATTTAGGTTATTCTAGAAAATTATCTAGCAAATTAGGTTTGGGTGTGGCTTTACGCTATATCAATTCTAACTTAGCTAGTGGAACCATCAATGGTGTTTCTTACAAAGCAGGTTCTTCAGTTGCAGGTGATATCAGCCTTTTCCATACTGGTGCTAAAGCCGATGGTTCTGGTTTAAACTATGGTGTTACTTTAAGTAACTTAGGTTCTAAAATCGCTTATACCAACGATGCTAACCAAAAAGATTATATCCCAGCTAATTTAGGCTTAGGTGTTGCATACACTAAAGTATTCGACGAAAGCAATAAAATTACTTTTGGATTAGATGTACATAAATTATTGGTTCCAACTCCTCCAGCTATTGGTGATAGCGCTGGTTTAGCTGATTACCGCAGTCAAGGTGTTGTAGGTAGCTGGTTCAAATCTTTTGGAGATGCTCCAGGTGGATTCTCTGAAGAAGTAAAAGAAATTCAAGCTTCTATTGGTGCTGAATACTGGTACAACAATCAATTTGCTTTAAGAGCTGGATATTTCTACGAAAATCCAACTAAAGGAAATAGAAAATACTTTACACTAGGTGCAGGTTTGAAATACAACATGTTTGGATTAAACTTCTCTTACTTACTTCCTTCTGGAAATGGTATCAATCGTAATCCATTATCAAATACATTACGTTTCAGTTTAGTATTTGATTTCGACGGTAAAAAATAATTAAAGATTTTCATGCAGAAAAAGCGTCTGACCTCAATCAGGCGCTTTTTTTTATGATTACATTTGCACCTGAAAAACAATTGAGTATGAATATTCGCATTGGCTTTGGGATAGATTTTCACCAAATGGTAGAAAATAGGCCATTTTGGTTAGGGGGTGTATTAGTGCCACACCATAAAGGTGCATTAGGGCATAGTGATGCGGATGTTTTATTACATGCTATTTGTGATGCCATGTTAGGCGCGGCATGTTTGGGCGATATTGGTGTTCATTTTCCAGATACAGATGCTTCACTTAAGAATATTGACAGTAAAATTTTGTTGTCTAAAAGCAATCAACTGATCATTGATGCCGG
>JBMOEQ010000493.1:0-1509 GCA_049314655.1 Ferruginibacter sp.
GTTTAGAGTAACTACTAAATAAACTTTATAAACACCACTAATTAGTTTAGAAGTTTAGGGTTGAGACGTTTAGTGTAGCTACTTTATAAACTTTATATCCCTTATAAACTTGAAAAAAACATTTCCCCTTTTCATAAATCCACCCCACGCCCCTACTTCTAAACAATTGTATCTTTGCACGGTTAGTAAAGTATATGAGTAAAAAAGGAAAAGTATTGATGGCCATGAGTGGCGGTATTGATAGTACCGTTGCAGCGCTCATGTTGCACCACGAAGGGTACGAAGTGGTAGGCATCACCATGAAAACATGGGATTATGCCAGCAGTGTTGGTGTAACCGGAAAAAAAGAAACCGGTTGTTGTAATTTAGATAGCTTCAATGATGCTCGGCAGGCTGCGGTTCAACACGGATTTCCACATTTTATATTAGATATCAGAGACGAATTTGGCGATGCGGTTATAGATAATTTTGTTGAAGAGTATTTAGCCGGTCGTACCCCAAATCCTTGTGTAATGTGCAATACACATATTAAATGGCGGGCTTTACTAAAAAGAGCAGATGCCTTGAATTGTGATTTCATTGCAACAGGCCATTATGCCCAAATTCACCAGCACACCAACGACAGATATTTTATACGCAAAGGAATTGATGAAACTAAAGACCAGAGCTATGTACTTTGGGGCTTGCAGCAAGATTTACTCAGTAGAACATTATTGCCTTTAGGTACTTATCATAAAACCGCCATCCGTCAAATGGCACATGATTTTGGCTATCCCGAATTGGCAAAAAAATCGGAAAGCTATGAAATTTGCTTTGTGCCCGATAATGATTACCGTGGCTTTTTGAAACGTCGTGTGGATGGCTTGGAAGAAAAAGTTGCCGGTGGAAATTTTGTAGATCAAACCGGGAAAATATTAGGACAACATAAAGGCTATCCTTTTTATACTATTGGACAAAGAAAGGGCTTAGATATCGCTTTAGGAAAACCGGCTTTTGTAACCGGCATCAATCCCGATACCAATACGGTTGTGTTGGGTGATGAAGCCGATTTATTAGGATCCGAGCTTATTGTGGGCAAACCCAATTGGATAAAATACGATGGTGTAACCGATGGCATGGAAGCGATAACCAAAATTCGTTATAAAGATAAAGGCGCATTAAGTAATTTATTTACACACGAAAATGGGGTGAAAGTACGTTTCTATGAAAACGTAAAAGGCATTGCACCCGGACAAAGTGCAGTATTTTACGAAAATGATGATGTAATTGGCGGAGGAATCATTCAACGCACCGCTATTTAATTCCATAAATTCAAGCAGCCTTTTTAGTAAAATTTGGCTCTGATGATGTAACTTTCTCCTCTATGAAGAAAAAATTATTATTGGCCTCATTAATTTTGGCCATTGTATTTGCAGCTTGCAAAAAAGAATCCGAAACACTAACCACTGCGGAGCTTAAAGGTTACGCCCCAATGGTAGTGGGTAAATACATTACCTATAAGCTCGATTC